>JBBJNV010000007.1 GCA_037721215.1 Gemmatimonadaceae bacterium | reverse complement strand
CTGGGTTCAGAACGTCGTGAGACAGTTCGGTCTGTATCCGTCGTGGGCGTTGGAGGTTTGAGGGGCGTGGACCCTAGTACGAGAGGACCGGGTCGAATTGCCCGCTCGTGTGCCGGCTGTGGTGCCAACTGCATCGCCGGGTAGCGAGGGCAAGCGAAGATAACCGCTGAATGCATCTAAGTGGGAAGCTTCCCCCAAGATGAAACCTCCCTGGAGCCTTGAGCTCCCTAAAGGGCCGGGAGAGACCATCCCGTCAAGAGGTCGCACGTGGACGCGGAGCAATCCGTTCCAAGCGCAGCGATCCTCATCGCCCGTGAGGCTTGATCTTCTTTTAATGTCTCCGGTACTTACCGGAGCATTCCAGACAAAACGCAATCGCAGTCTAACCTGTTGATTCAAGATGAACACGATCACCACTACAAACCGTCTGTCATTTCCTTCACCGGAAGTGACAACCAGGCGATACATCACAACTATCGCTGGCGACTAGAGCGCAGGGGCCACACCCGTTCCCATCCCGAACACGTTCGTTAAGCCCTGCAGCGCCGATGGTACTCCGTCCGAGAGGACGCGGGAGAGTAGGCCGTCGCCGGCACCTCTTGAGGCCCCATATCGAGCTTTCGATGTGGGGCCTCTTTTGTGTTGGCGTGCCCCTGTTCCGCGCCGCCTAAACCCTTGACCCACCGATGACACCGATGACACCGATGACACCGATGACACGGATGAACCAACAGGCCGGATTTACTCGCGTACCGACGGCTGCCGCCAATAATCAAGCAACGGTTTTTAAAGGATACGACGACAATTAAGGATGACGTCAACCAGGAAAAACGATTTTGTGCCTTAAACAGCGCACGATTTACTCGCGGACCCGCTCGTGGAAGTTGACCGTGGCCCACTTCCCATCTGTGGGCGCTTCTTCATCTTATCTGCACCCATCTGCGACATCTGTGGCCGGGTGCGTGATCTGTGGCCGACTGTGTCATCATCTGTGGCGAACGCCCTTAGCCGCACGACAATCCACCTCCGAAAGTTGACTTAGATTGGTCCAATGACAAAAGCTGGCATCGTAACCGTCGCAGGCGCACCAAATTCCGGCAAATCCACGCTCCTCAACAGAATCGTCGGCCAGAAGCTTTCCATCACCAGCCAGAAGCCGCAGTCAACCCGGGACCGCGTCGTAGGCATACACTCAACATCCGACGTGCAAATGGTGATCTTCGACACGCCTGGGCTGCTCGAGCCAAAATACGCGCTTCAGGAAGCAATGCGCTCTGCAGCGCTGCGCGCGGTGGAAGACGCTGACGTCATCATCTATCTCGCCGACGCCACAGATGGACCGCCAACGACTTTTGGCGTTGCAGCGAGACTTTCGTCGCCCCCCCGTGCCCGCGTCATTACGGCTCTGAACAAAACAGATCTCCTGGTCGCAGCCCGGCGCGCTGACCTCGAGGCCTTCCACCCCGACGCAGCATTCATCTCGGCGATGACAGGCGACGGCGTTACTGACCTGATCGACAGCGTAGCGCGATCCCTCCCAGAGAGCCCGTTCCTGTATCCGGAGGATGACGTCAGCACCCAGTCCGTTCGATTCTTCGTTTCGGAACTTGTTCGCGAAACAGTGCTCGAACAGCTGCACGATGAAGTTCCGTACAGCGTCGCTTGCGGAATCGAGGAGTTCCGTGAGGGCCGTACGCCGGTATACATTCGGGCCGTGATCTACGTAGAAAGAGAAAGCCAGAAGCGAATCATCATCGGCGCGAAGGGCGCCCGGATTCGTGAGATTGGCCAGGCGGCCCGCAAGAAGACCGAGACGTTTCTCGAAGAGAGCGTATACCTCGATCTATGGGTCAAGGTACTCCCCAACTGGCGGCGCAATCCTTCGTCGCTCGAACGATTTGGCTATCACGTTGCAAGAGAGAGATCGGTATGAGCCTTGACGCGCAGTTGCTGGAGATACTTGTCTGCCCCAAATGCAAAGGCGAGCTCGAATATCGTGAAGCGGAGTCAAGCCTGCTCTGTCATGCCTGCTCTCTTCGGTATGCCATCCGAGATGACATCCCTATCATGCTGATCGATGAGGCGACACCGATTTAGCGTGTCACTCGACACCCCGGCCAGGCGGTCACGGGGCGCGTGCCGCGGCTTCCGCTGGGGCTTCGCGCATAGCTCATCTGTGCGCGGTGCATGCGCTGGCATCGTCCTGATTGCATTCTTGTCGATGCAGGCCGCTGCGCAATCCAGTGAGGCGGACGGTTCGCTTGTGCTGCTGCTGCCGGTCGGGGCTCAGTCAGTAGGGATGGGACAAGCCATGGTCGCAGAGCGGCCCGGAAGTGAGAGTGTATGGTGGAATCCGGCGGGGCTCGCCCGTCTGACGAAGCGTGAAGCCGCCATCCACCATTCGGAAACGCTGGCTGCCCGCGGGGATGCCATCACCTTCGTACTGCCCAGCAAAACTCTGGGGACTGCCGCCCTGTCATTGAACGTTCTCGATTTCGGAAACCAGCAGATTACTGATGGTACCGGGCTGCCGGTTGGACTGGTGCTGCCGCGCAACATCCTCATTGCCGTATCGTACGCGGCCGCGGTCGGCTCGCGATTCAGCCTTGGACTGACTTTCAAGCGCCTGCAATACCGGGTGGACTGTTCCGGGCAATGCGCAAACGTCTCCACCTTTTCGGCGGCAACCAACGCGCTCGACCTGGGGGTCCAGTACGAGATGCCAGCCGGGATTCCGATCCGCCTCGGAGCGGCGGTGCGCAACATCGGCAGCCGCCTCGAGCTGACTGACGGCGACGACGCAGACCCGCTCCCCACCCGCATTGAGGCGGGCGCGTCATACGGCCTGAAGTTCATCGAGAAATATGTTTCCGACGTCAGTTTTCGAGTGGCAGCCGACATCATCGCCACGGAATCGGCTGGCGATGCCTCAGCGCGCTTTGGCACTGTGCTCACATATCAGAAGACAGCACATCTTCGCGCGGGTTACATCGCGAACGATGCCAACGGAGCCAACGCCGCGCTTGGGTTTGGTCTCGGGGCCGGACGGCTTGTGTTCGATATCGCACGGACCTTCGGCGGATTGTCCGCAGACGCCGGGAAGACGCCCGCTTACGTTTCGCTGCGATACCTTTTCTGACACTGCACGCCCCCAGATCCTGGTACTGCGCATCCGAAGCCGTTCAATCCCCGGATGGTCGCATTGGTGAGCGTTCCGGTGTCGCCGCGGCCATCGGGTTCAGTGTACCTTTCCGCGCATCGTAACCGGGTCTGAAACCCGGCTGGATCAGTTTGTTTTCTCCACTCCACATCAGGCAACGAACGCACAACTGGAATGAAATTTCTTTACGCGCTTCTCCTATTCGTCCCCATCGCCATCGCTGCAGAATTGATGCACGCGTCGTCGACCGTCGTGTTTCTTCTCAGCGCCGCAGCCATCCTTCCGCTGTCGGGCCTTCTTGGAACAGCTACCGAAGAGCTGGCCGGCCACACCGGGTCGACTATCGGCGGTCTGATGAATGCGACCCTCGGAAATTTCGCCGAGCTCGTGATCGCGGCACTCGCTCTGCGTGCCGGTCAGATTGATCTGGTCAAGGCATCGATTACAGGATCGATACTCGGCAACCTGCTGCTTGTGCTCGGCGCGGCGCAGCTCGCTGGTGGCCTCAAGTACAAGACTCAGAAGATCAATCCCAATCTTGCCGGACTGAGCTCGACGCTGCTGATGGTTGCGGTGCTGGGGCTGGTAGTTCCCGCCGTTTTTTTCGCTGCACACCCTGACCCATTGAGAGTTGCCACTGGTCGCATGTCTGTCTGGGTTGGCAGTCTGCTGATGCTCGGATATCTGTTGTCGCTGGTCTACTCGATGGTGACTCACAAAGCCGCGTTCAACGAAGGCGGTGACGTTGCACACCACGAAGAGAAGCCACATTGGTCGCTCAGGAAAGCGATCGTGGTTCTCGTTGTGGCAGCTGCGACAATCGGCGTGTTGTCAGAGTTTCTTGTGAGCTCGGTCGATGAGGCGGCCACATCGATAGGACTGCCGACGTTTTTCATCGGACTCATCGTTATCCCGATCATTGGGAATGCTGCCGAACACAGCTCGGCGGTGCTGATGGCCATGAAGGGTCGGATGGACCTCGCCGTCGGCATCGCCGTCGGCTCGAGCATCCAGGTGGCGCTTCTGATCGCCCCGGTGCTGGTGTTTCTCGGCCTTGCGTTTGGCCAGCCAATGGATCTTGCTTTTACGGTCATGGAAGTCGCCAGCGTTGCGGTTGCGGTTGCTATTGCGTCTTCGGTGATGAAGGACTCCGAGTCGAACTGGCTGGAAGGCGCCTTTCTGCTGATTGCCTACGCCGCGATCGGCACGGCATTCTTCTTCTACTAGAGGCGGGCGGGCGTATTGCCACCACCGCGGATGAGCCCAGCATTGACCCTGCCCGCGACCATCGTGTTCGCAGCCCAAGATACCGTGCTTCCCGCGTACCTCACCGCGTGGCTGGGGCATTCACGCTCGGCGGTGTCTCTCCTGCAGAGCGGCGACGACCTGATGGCCGTCGCGCTGCGTGGCCGTCCGGCCGGGTGCTGCTGCAATTAAATCGGACATCATTCGCCGAATGGCGTTGCCAGATCTGTCTGCCGTCTGCTACGCCGACCTCGATCATTTCAAGGAATACAACGACCGCTACAGTTATAATAAGGGCGATCGTGTCATCCGCATGCTGGCGACGCTGTTGCACGATGTCGCCAAGGGACTGTGTGGTGAACGCGCATTTGTGGGACACATCGGAGGCGATGACTTCATATTCGTCATACCATATGATGATATTGCCGATGTCGGCGACGAGATTGTATCGACGTTCGATCTGCTGGTTCGGTATCAGTACTCGGAGCTTGATCGCCGCGCAGGATATTGCTTTGGCAAGGATCGGCGCGGCGTGCTCGACCGGGTGCCCCTCATGACGTTGTTGATTGGAGTTGTAACAAACGCGCAGAGGGTTTTCACCGCTGCGCGTCAGGTCAGCAGGCTTGCAACCGAGATGAAGACCTACGCCAAGACGCTCAGCGGATCGGTGTACTCAATGGACAGGCGGACCGTCGACCGCTTGCCGGCATTCGAGACCGACCGAAATACCTTACCCGAGGTGGGAGGCAGGGAATGAACGTAAGCTGTCCGGGCTGTGAGACCGTTTACAGGGTCGACCCAGCGAAGGTGCCGCAAGGCGGGGTGCGTGCGCGTTGTTCTGCGTGCGGCGGAATAATTTCAGTAGGCTTGTCTGCGTCCTCGCCGGACACGCACTTCTTCGCGCCATCGGGGACAATGCCCGCCGCCCCGCAGGCGCGCCTCATACCGGCGGCTCCTTACGTTCCGCAGCCGTTGCACCAAGCCCCCGCGCTGCAAGCCAACCGTCCAACGCCGTTCGCGCAGGCACCACCGATTCACCGGCCGACACCGCAGGTCGCTCCAATGGTCACGCCGATTTCCGTCCCGGCGGATACTCCGCCACCGCGGCCGGCCATGGGTGCTCCTCCCGCAGCCCGGCCAGCGACGGTCACGCCTCCCGCAGTGCGGCCCGCGCAGGCTGTTCCGTATGCTCCGGAGCCCAACCGCGTCACACCCGCCGCTGCCAGCACTCCCGCCGCTTCACAGCCTGTCGGCGACCGCCGTCCGGTGAATCTTTTTCTGACGCGGGATCCGGGAACGCGCGCACGCCGCCTCGCGCGCGCCCTTGTGTCGGATATGGTTGCCTACTATCCCGCGAAGCACGCCGAAGGGCTCGACAAGGGTACCCTCAAGGAATTATTCCGGGACGAGATCAAGAAGAGTTATGAAGAGTATACGGCTCAGGTCGGAGCTGATTTCGCACGCACAACCACGCACTTTCAGGAATCGCTGAACGAGGTACTCGGCGCCGGAAAGAAAATCTTCTAGAGCGGTATCATCATGGCGGATTCAACTGGCGAAAGAGGAAGGGCGCTGGCAGGCGCGGCAGAACGCCTTGCCGAAGTCCGGAGGTATCTTTGACATCGACGGAAAGCGAGCTACGCTCGCCCCTCTCGAAGCCCGAATGGGCGAACCCGATTTCTGGAACAATCAGGACGTAGCACAGGAGCACCTTCAGGAAGTAAAGAGTGTCCGGGGCTGGGTCGAGCCATTTGACAAGCTGCATGCGCGAATTGCGGGTTCCATCGAGCTCGACGACCTCTTGCGAGAGTCGCCGGACGCGGAGCTCGAGGCAGAGCTCGACCGTGACGTGGAGAGTATCAACTCGGAGCTCGACTCGTTTGAACTGAAGACCCTCTTGCGCGGGCCTGACGATTTTCGCGATGCGCAGGTTGAGATCAGCGCGGGTGCGGGGGGAACCGAAGCTCAGGACTGGGCATCGATGCTGGTGCGTATGTATACCCGCTGGGCCGAGCGAAAGGGATTCGAGATTGTCCTTCTCGATGAGAGTCAGGGCGAGGAGGCGGGAATCAAGGGCGCTGTTCTCGAGATTCGGGGTCAATACGCCTACGGATTTCTTCGGCCCGAGGCGGGCGTGCACCGGCTCGTCCGTATATCTCCATTTGATTCAGCTGCACGGCGACACACGAGTTTTGCGTCGGTATTCGTGTACCCTGTGGTCAACGACGAAATCAACATCGAGATCCGCGATGAGGACCTCCGGATTGACGTATATCGTGCGTCTGGAGCTGGCGGTCAGCATGTCAACAAGACGAGTTCCGCGGTTCGCATTACCCATATACCGACGAATACAGTTGTCGCTTCCCAGGCTCAGCGGTCGCAGTTCAAGAACAAGGCGACGGCGATGCAGATGCTGAAGAACAAATTATATCAGGCGGAAATACAGAAGAGGGAGGCGGAGAAAGCGAAGTTTGATGAAAACAAGGACGATATCAGCTTCGGCAACCAGGCAAGGAGTTATGTGTTTCAGCCATACACGATGGTGAACGACCACCGGACGGAACTCAAGATTCCTGATGTGCAGAAGGTGATGGATGGTGGAATCGACCCGTTCATCCGGGCGTTTCTCAAGCAGGCGGGCGAGGTGTCTGAATGAGCGACGACATGAACTTCGTGCTGAAGGCGCGTCGTGAAAAGCTTGCAGCCCTCGAGGAGGCCGGTGTCGTGCCGTTCGGATATTCGTATCCGAGAAAGCATTCCGCGGTCGAAGCCATCGCGCAGCTTGGTGACCGTGATGATGGCCCTGAGGTAACGCTAGCGGGGCGTATCGTTGCGTGGCGTGCTCACGGCAAGACGGTGTTTGCGCATCTCGCTGATTCGTCAGGCCGCATTCAGCTCTACTTCCGAAAAGACGAACTCGGTCCCGAGCGCTTCGGGCTCCTCGCAAATTTCGATCTCGGCGACATCGTTGGCGTAAAGGGGGGGCTTTTCCGGACCCGCACTGGAGAGGGGACGGTACGCGTGGACACTTTCGACATGCTTGCCAAGTCCATCCGACCGCTGCCGTTCGGCAAGGAGGAAATCGTTGCCGGGCAGTTGATAAGACATTCCGGGTTCAGCGATCCGGAGCAGCGATACCGGCAGCGGTATGCCGACCTCGCCGTGCATCCGGAGGTGCGATCGCTTTTTGTTGCCCGGTCGCGGATGATAACGACGATCCGCACGTTCCTGGATGATCTGGGGTTCCTCGAAGTCGAAACTCCGGTATTGCAACCCTTGTACGGCGGTGCTGCCGCACGCCCGTTCGCAACTCATCACAACGCACTCGACACGCCCCTGTTTCTGCGCATCGCCGACGAGCTATATCTTAAGCGGCTGGTAGTGGGCGGTTTTGAGCGCGTCTACGAGATCGGCCACGATTTCAGAAACGAAGGGATTGACCGTACGCATAATCCTGAATTCACGATGCTCGAGTTTTACGAAGCGTACGCTGATTACGAGGCCATGATGGGCCGTGTCGAGTCGCTTTTCGCTGCGGTATCCCGAGCTTTGAGCGGAATGCCGGTTGTCGGCACCGCCGTGCCCGCGGTGTCGGCGCCCTTTCCGCGGATGGAATGGGTCCCGTCTCTTAATCGCGCCGCAGGGGTAGATGTAATGTCGCTCGACGACGCGGCACTTCGGGAAGTGGCGCGCCGAAGTGGAGTCGCCCATCCTGAGACCCTCAGCCGGCCGAAGGCCCTCGATGAAATATTTCAGTCGCTGGTAGAGTCGGCGATTGTGGAACCGACGTTCGTGGTGGATTATCCGATGGAGCTTTCACCGCTCGCAAAACCCAAGCGCGGCAACCCGCTACTCGCCGAGCGATTCGAGCTGTTCGCAAATGGACGTGAGATGGCGAACGCGTTCAGCGAGTTGAACGACCCCGTCGACCAGCGTCGCCGCTTCGAATTACAGGCGGCGCTCCGGGATGCGGGCGATCTGGAAGCGAGTGGAGTGGACGAGGACTATTTGCGTGCAATGGAGTACGGAATGCCACCGATGGGGGGAGTTGGGATCGGTGTCGACAGATTGTTCATGCACATGACCGGCACCGCCAGCATACGCGACGTGATATTGTTCCCAACGATGAGGCCTGAGTGAACAAACTCGAGTTATCGATTGCCTGGCGCTACCTGCGGAGCCGCCGCGGCTCGAGCCTGCTTTCGCTGATCAGTGTGATCGCGATCGGAGGAGTGCTGGTAGGTGTGAGTGCCCTGATTCTGATCATGGGCGTCATGAACGGCCTCCAGCGCGACTTGCGCGAGAAGATCCTGGTCGGAAGCCCGGATATCCGTGTGCTCAGCTATGGCGATGATCTCAAGATTACAGACTGGCAGCAGATCCTCGGCAGGGTGAAGCAGCAGAAGGGCGTTGTCTCCGCGGCACCGTTCGTACTCGTTGAGGGCGGAATGAACGCCGGGCATGACTATGCTGGCGCCGCGTACGTTCAGGGCATCCCACCCGGGGGGCGCGACGCCGTTGAGGTCACGAGCATTCGTCGGCACGCCACCTCGGGCGACTTCAGGTTTGCCAGCAGCGATGGGAAAGGCAACGGGATCGTCCTTGGCAAGCTTCTGGCGGCACGCTTCAACGCCTGGCCGGGTGACAAGATCAACCTGATATCGATCGCCGGCGTCAAGGCCAACGCGGTGACCGGCGGCTTTGTGCCGCGAGTGTTCCAGTTCGAAGTCACGGGGATCGTCGAAACCGGAATGTATGAGTACGACAATGCATACGTATTCATCGCGCTCGACAAGGCGCAGGATTTCGCTGCCCTCGGTACAGGGGTCACGGGAATCGAAGTCAAGACCACGGATCGCTGGGAAGCCAACAAGATCGCCGAGCGCATCACAAGCGCGCTTGGCTGGCCGTATCGGACGATGGACTGGCAGGAACAGAACAAGTCGCTGTTCCAGGCGCTGAAGCTCGAAAAGATGGGGATGGGGGTGATTCTCCTCCTGATAGTGATCGTCGCTGCTTTCAACATCGTGAGCACACTTACGATGGTAGTGACCGACAAGACGCGCGAGATCGGGATTCTGAAGGCGATGGGACTTCCATCCCGGTCGATCCGGCGGGTTTTTCTGGCGCAGGGGATCGTCATCGGAGGCGTAGGTACGCTGCTCGGTCTGATTATTGGCCTTTCCGGGGCAATTGCACTTGAGAAGTACAAGATCATTCCGCTCGATCCCGCCATTTATTTCATCGATCATCTGCCGGTCGCAATCCAGTCCGTCGATGTGGCCTGGATAGTTCTTGCCAGCGTGTTGACAGCGGCTGCGGCCACGCTTTATCCGGCTATACAGGCATCACGGTTGTACCCTATCGACGCGATCCGTCACGAGTGACACGATGATCATTCTGGAAGCGCACGATCTTCACAAGACATATACCGGCGGCGACGGCGTTGCGATCAGTGTGCTGAGCGGCGTCGACCTTAGTGTCAATCCGGGCGAGATGGTGGCGATAGTCGGAGCGAGCGGGGCGGGCAAGAGCACATTGCTTCATGTGCTCGGTGCGCTCGACAGGCCGTCGCGCGGGTACGTGGTCATCGGCGGGGAGCCTGTCAATGGCCTCAGCGAATTGCAACTTGCGGAGCTCCGGAACCGGTCGGTGGGATTTGTGTTTCAGTTCCATCATTTGCTTCGCGAATTCACGGCGCTCGAGAATGTGATGATGCCCCTCCGCATCGCCGGTAAGGATATACGAGCCGCGCGCAGCCGTGCCGAAGAACTGCTCGCACGGGTGGGGCTCAGCGGCAGGATGCATCACCGGCCATCGGAACTTTCCGGGGGCGAGCAGCAGCGAACGGCGGTGGCCAGATCGCTGGCAACCGATCCACGCGTCGTGCTTGCGGACGAGCCGTCGGGAAATCTCGATCTCGCGAACGGCGAGATGCTGCACGATCTTCTCCTGGAAGTTGTAAATGACCTCGAGATTGCGATGATCGTCGTGACTCATAACAGGGCGCTTGCTGCGCGTGCCAGCCGCGTCCTGTTGCTGGAGGCAGGAAAGCTGTCGGAAACTCAGGTGGACGGTGTGATAGTTTGATGTGACTGTTCACCGTTGCCGTGCGTGAATGAGTTGGGGGGGGGTAGCAACATGGTTTGCGATGTGTGCAACGAAGGAGACGCGGTCGTGCAACTGACGGAAATCGAGGGAACAGGTGTTCGCCTGTTGCACCTCTGCGAGCGTTGCGCGGCTGAACGAGGCGTGGAAACCGCGACGGCGAGCGCGAAGCCGCAGGTTGCTGACTTTCTCCAGAGCGTGCATCAGCAGATGCAGGCAACCCAGGGTGACGCAGCGCGCTGTGCGTTCTGTTCCTCCACTTTTCGCGACTTCCGGTCGACAGGCCGCCTTGGATGTGCACACTGCTACGATGCTTTCGAGAAAAGCATGCGCGATCTCCTTCGGCGGGTGCATGGTAACGCGCGGCACAACGGCAGAAGCTACGAGCCACCGGCGACCAACAAGCTGCCCGACGGTGGCACGGCTAACGAGTTGAAGGACAGATTGCGACGGGCTATAGATTCGGAGCAGTTCGAGCTTGCAGCCGATATCAGGGACCGCCTTCGCGGGCTCGGTTGATGCTGGACCTTTCACTGCTGCCGGATGGAGGCGTTGGCTGGCTCGACGCATCGGGCGAAAGTGCAGACATCGTCATCTCGACCCGGGTTCGCCTTGCGCGAAACCTCGAGGGCTATGCGTTCGCGGGTCGTGCGCGAGACGGTGAGAGACTGCGTGTACTGGCGCAAGTGGGGCAGGCGATGGGAGAAATTCGCCAGTTGCGCCACGGTGTGCTGCTCCGTGTCGACGAGCTTCCGCCTGATGACCGGCTGCTTCTTCATGAACGCCATCTCGTGAGCCGGGAGCTCGCCGGCCTCGATCCGCAGCGCCCTGTGCGAAGTGGTGCCGCCGTGCATCTCACGCGCGGGACGAGCATTATGATCAACGAGGAGGATCATTTGCGCCTCCAGTCCATCCAGTCCGGGCTTCACATTGCCGATGCGTTCGCGGCTATCCAGGCTCTCGACACTGAAATGGGTGAGCGGGTGCCGTATGCGTTTCACCGGGAATTTGGATTTCTCACCGCGTGCCCGACAAATGTTGGAACCGGGCTGAGAGCTTCCGTGCTGATTCATCTGCCCGGACTCGTGCTTACCAAGGAGATCGGGAAAGTTCTCGCTGGACTTCAGCAGGTCGGGCTCACTTATCGCGGGCTTTATGGCGAGGGTAGCGAGGTTGTAGGAAATTTCTTTCAAATTTCCAATCAGACTACCCTTGGCCGAAGCGAGGGAGAGCTGCTGGATTACCTCACCAGAGTCGTCACGCATGTGATCGAGCGAGAGGAGGAATCGAGGCGGGTGCTGTTGCGGGACGCGGGTTATATTATCGAAGACAAGCTCTGGCGAGCGTACGGGACCTTGCGTTATGCGCGCAGTCTCACGTTCGATGAGTTGATGAGTTATCTCAGCAGTGTTCGACTTGCAGTCGGCCTGAAACTGATCACCGATCTGAGTGTATATACCCTCAACAAGCTCCTGATCTTCAGTCAATCCGCGCACCTGGCACACGCCGAAGGACGCGAGTTGACCGCGAGCGAAGCTGATCTTGCCCGTGCGCGATTCGTGCGGGGCATTCTGGCAAGTGACACGGGGTTTACACGATGAATGGCTACAACTTCACGGAGCGCGTTCGTAAGGTTCTCGCGATGGCGCGGGAAGAAGCAGAACGGCTCCGTCATGAATACGTGGGAACCGAGCACATCCTGCTTGGCCTGATCAGGGAAGGTGAAGGGGTGGCTGCGGCCGTCCTCCAAAATCTCAGCGTCGACCTCGACGAGATTCAGCAGAAAATCGAAGACACGGTGAAGAAAGGAAAAGCCGCTGCGGCCACCGGACCCGATCTGCCCTATACGTCGCGAGCAAAGAAAGTGCTCGAGCTGGCGATGGCAGAGGCTCGCGATCTGACACACAACTATGTCGGCACCGAGCATCTCTTGCTGGGCCTGCTGCGCGAAGAGAAGGGGATTGCCGCCCAGGTGTTGACGGATGCGGGCATCAACCTCGACGCCGCCCGTACCGAGACACTTCGTCTGTTGGGCACCGACATGCCATCCGGCGGCAACCCCGCTGGGGCACCGGCATCGGCGTCAGCGACCGCGCCTGCCGCGAAAGGCGACAAGAAATCCAAGACACCTGCGCTCGATCACTTCTGCCGCGATCTGACCCAGCTCGCGGCAGAAGCTCAGCTCGATCCGACAATCGGGCGGGCCAAGGAGATCGAGCGAGTGATGGAAATTCTCACACGACGCAAGAAGAACAACCCGGTGCTGATCGGCGAGCCGGGTGTCGGCAAGACTGCGATTGTGGAGGGCCTGGCGCAGCTCATCGCGAATGGCGAATGCCCGGACAGTCTGCGCGAACACCGCGTGCTGTCACTCGACATGGCGGCTGTCATCGCCGGCACGAAGTATCGGGGCCAGTTCGAGGAGCGTCTGAAAGCGGTCATGAATGAGATTGCGCAGAACAAGAACATCATTCTGTTCATCGATGAATTGCATACGCTTGTCGGCGCGGGTGCCGCCGAAGGCGCGATCGATGCGAGCAACATGCTCAAGCCCGCGCTTGCACGTGGCGAGCTGCAATGTGTAGGAGCGTCGACACTCAACGAATACCGCAAATACATCGAAAAAGACGGGGCACTCGAGCGCCGGTTCCAGACTGTCATCGTGGAGCCGCCTTCGGTCGACGAGACAGTCGAGATTCTCAAGGGTCTGAGAGTCAAGTACGAAGATCATCACAAGGTCACGATCCCTGACACCACGCTGGTGGCCGCTGCAAAAATGTCGGAGCGCTACATCACCGACCGTTTTCTGCCGGACAAGGCAATTGACGTGATCGACGAAGCTGGTGCGCGTGCGCGCCTTGCCACACAGGCACCTCCTCCGGAAGTGACGGCGCTGAAAGCGTTGCTCGACGGTGTGAACACCGAGAAGGAAGCTGCGGTTCGCGATCAGAATTTCGAGCGCGCGGCATCGCTGCGCGATCGCGAACGCGAACTGCAGGGAGATATCCGCCGCAAGCAGGAAGAATGGGAACAGCACCGCCAGTCGCATCGTCCAGTGCTCGGTGAGGAAGAGGTTTCCTTTATTGTCAGCCGGTGGACCGGGATTCCGGTAATGAGACTTCAGGAAGCGGAGACTGCGCGGCTGCTGCGGATGGAAGAAGAACTGCATGCCTCGGTTGTCGCACAGGAAGAGGCAATCAAGGCGCTGGCTCGGTCGATTCGTCGCAGCAGGGCTGGGCTGAAAGACCCCGACCGGCCGATTGGCTCGTTCATCTTCTCGGGGCCGACCGGTGTCGGCAAGACAGAGCTGGCGCGGGCGTTGGCAAAGTTTCTGTTCGCCGACCCGTCTGCCTTGATCCGCGTCGACATGAGCGAGTACATGGAAAAGTTTTCGGTTTCTCGTCTCATCGGCGCTCCTCCGGGATATGTCGGTTATGAGGATTCGGGGACGCTGACCAAAGCGGTGCGTCGCAAGCCCTACAGCGTCGTCCTGCTCGATGAAATCGAGAAAGCACATCCCGATGTTTTCAACATCCTGCTTCAGGTTCTGGACGAAGGGCATCTAACGGACAACTACGGCCGTGTCATTGATTTCAAGAACACGGTCGTGATCATGACTTCGAACGTCGGCGCGCGCGACATTACAAAGGGGCGCGCAATGGGTTTCGCGGCTTCGGACGGGCGAAACAGTTTCGAGCGCATTGCAGAGAAAGTGAAGGAAGAGATGACGCACGTGTTCAACCCTGAATTCCTCAACAGGCTGGACGATGTCATCGTGTTTCATCCGCTCTCCGAAGAGCACATTGGTCAGATTGTAGGCATTCTTCTCAAGGCCGTTCAGAAACGGCTCGTGGACGAGGAGTTGACGTTGCGACTCACGCCGCCAGCATCGACGTTCCTCGTCAAGCACGGGTACGATGAGAAGTTCGGTGCCCGGCCGCTGAAGCGGGCTATTCAGCGGTATATCGAGGACCCGCTGTCGGAGAAGATTCTCCTGGGCGAGTTCGCGAAGGGTGACGAGATCGAAGTAGATGTCGCGCCCGATGGCGACAAACTCGAGTTTCGGGTTCTTACGAGCACGACGAACGCCTAGCTGGCTGCCGGTCTGAGCCGGAAGCGGGGCCGCAGCGGAGTTGCGAAAGCAACGTCTTCTGCGGCCCCGTTGTCCAATGGTAAACCACAGCCCGGCAACGGACCCTCCAGGCCCCATTCGTGTATATTTCAGAGATGCAAAAACTTGTTTTTTCCCTGCTGGCCCTATGTGCAGCGGGGTCTTCGGCGATAGCGCAGGGCGCTCCACCTGGCGCATGCACGACTCCTGATACGGTTGCCATTAACGGCAATTCTCGAGTCGCTGAAGCCACGGTGCGAACGACCGCAGCGCTGTTTCCGCGTGTGCCTCTCAACTTTCGCGATGTGCAACGCGCGATCAAGGCACTTTTTGCAACCGGTCAGTTCGAAGACGTGCAGGTCGTCTGTACAGTTCCGCCGACGTCGGCGCGTGTGATGCTTGGCATCCGGTTGCGCGAGCGCCCGATTCTGTCGGCCTATACGGTAACTGGGGCAGAGCGTGTCGACGCAGGGGATGTGCGAGGTCGGCTTGCGCTGACAGTGAACCGTCCGCTCGACCCTGCCGCGATTGCCCGTGCTGTCGAGCGGGCCGACTCGCTTTACGAATCCAAAGGCTATTACCTCGCCCGGGTGCGGGTTGATAGTACGCGCGCCGGCGACAAGATCAGCATTGCCTTCCGCGTGGAAGAGGGAAGGCGGCTGGCGATTTCCGGTCTCCGGGTTACAGGCAACAGTGGCGTTCCGGCCGACGACATCGCAGCGGTCATGGAGTCCCGTCCTGAAGGGGTATTGTGGTTTCGTCGCGGGGAGTTCGATGACACCAAGTACGCAACCGACCTCGCCGAGAAAATACCGTCTTTGTATTCAGGTCGCGGTTACATCGATTTCCGTATTCTCAGCGACTCGCTGATAATCGATCGCGAGGCGGGCAAGGCGGTCATCGACCTCACTGTCAGCGAAGGGCCGCGCTACCGGATCGGGTCGTTCGAAGTGCTTGGCAACAAACGCTTTTCAACAGACGAAGTCCGGATTTACTACCCTTTCGGAAATGAAAGCGAGACCATCACGCAGCGGGCGGTGGGCCTCGTTCGTCGAAGTTTCCGGAATCCGCCCAACACGTTCGATGCCGGCAAATGGGAAGCCGCCGAGCAGAAGTTGCGGGACGCGTATAACGATGAAGGGTATATCTACGCACGTATTCGTCCAGTGGTCGAGCGTCAAGCTGGCACCGGCGCTGTTCGTGTCGTCAACCTTCGGTGGGAGATCGAGGAGGCCGCGCCTGCTATCGTCAATCGGATCGACATCGTCGGCAACGATTTCACCTACGAGTCCTGCATTCGCGAGCAGGTTGTCCTCGCTCCCGGTCAGGTCTTCAATCGCAACTTTCTGCTCCGCAGCTACCAGAACATCTCGAACCTGAATTTCTTCGAAGCCCCGATGCCTGCACCTGAGACCAGACCGAGCGGTGAGCAGGGCGATGTCGATATTGTGTTCCGTGTGAAGGAAAAACGCACCGGCAATGTGAACTTCGGCGCATCTACCGGGCAGGGAACGGGAATCGGTGGATTCATCGGGCTCGACCAGCCCAACCTGCTGGGTCGCTGCAAGCGGGCGCAGCTGCAGTACCAGTTCGGTCGCTACATCAACGATTTCAACGCGACTTACACCGATCCGAATATCAATCAGACGCGCATTTCCGGCAGCGTGACCGCATACCACACGGCGTCCAGGTTCACCCTCGCTGATCTGGGGAGGACCGTTCGCACGGGTGGTCAGGCGCAGATCGGTTTGCCGATCCCGAATTCGCTGTACAGCCGGTTGCTGTTGTCCTATGGTGGCGAGCGTGTTCGCTATGGGGGCGGAGGGTTGCTTGGTACCGTTGCCGATCAGTGCGACAATTGCTTCCGTTCGACACTTGGTCTCACCGCCTCGCACGATACCAGATTGGGCCTGCCGTTCGCCGCAGAAGGCGGATCGCAGACCCTCACCGCGCAATTCAATGGCGGTCCGCTGGGCGGCACTGCGTCTTTCCAACGCTACACGACGGAGCTCAGATCGTACGCACCGATTGGGGCGATCGGTGGAACCGCTCTTGGTTCGCAACCAATGACTTTTGTGTTGGGGCTTTCAGCGCGGGCGGGCGCGCTCTTCGGCAACCCAGGCCCGTTTTTCTACTCTCAGTCGTTCTCGCTCGGCGGGACGCAGTATGGCGAGGCGTTGCGCGGCTACGATGAATTTTCGATCACGCCGCAAGGGTTTGATCCTTCTACTGAGGGGGGCTCGGGCGGTGGCGCGCGGCGCGAGTCGTTCGGTAACGCATTCTTCACCGGAACGGCCGAGCTCGGGCTGAGGGTCAATCAGTCGCTTTACGTCAATACTTTCTTCGAAGGTGGAAACGTCTGGAATCATCCGCGCGAATTCAATCCTACGCGGCTGTTCCGCGGTGCGGGATTTGGGGCGGCATTGGTGAGCCCGCTTGGACCGATCGGCATCGATCTAGGGTATGGATTCGATCGTCTGGACACTGCCGGTCGCCCGGCTCCAGGCTGGAAGCTGCATTTCAAACTTGGACAGTTCTTCTAACATTGGAGTTCTTCATGCGTGGTTTGTTTCGTGCGGCGACGTTCGCACTCATTGCCGGTGCAGCCGTGACCGGTTCGGCCTTCGCCCAATCGCCGGCAAAGATTGGATGGATCAACTCGGCCCAGATCCTCTCGGAAGCGCCAGGACGGGCGGAGGCTGAAACGCGCTTCAAGGGCGAAGTGACCGCCTATCAGGCACAGCTCCAGCGAATGAGCGACTCGCTGCAGACGATGGCGGCGACGTTCGACAAGGAAGCAGGTCGCCTTGACAGTGTGACGCGCGTGTCGCGGGCCAAGGTTATTCAGGATCGTGAAACCAGTTACCGCACTCGTGCGCAGCAACTCGACCAGCAGATGCAGACGCGCCAGGCAGAACTCGTGCGGCCGATAATGGAGAACATCCAGAAGATCATCGAGCAGGTGCGAGCCGAGGATGGCTATGCGATCATTTTCGATGTGGCTACCCAGAGTGGCGTAATACTCGCGGCTGACAAACAGCTCGATCTTACGTCAAAGGTGCTTGCCAGAGTGAAAGCGGCTCCCAAGCCCACAGCTGCCCGATCGCTTACCCCTCAGCCAGCAGGAGTGTCACGACCACCGGGTCGGTGACGCTGGCGGTAACGAGCGCAAAATCTCTCAGCGGTGAGCGTGCCAGCACGCTCACCGCTGATGTCGTTGCAGGCCTGGTAAGCGGTGAACTCAGGGGTGCGCCCGATACAATTGTCGATAGCATTGCGGCTCTGGACCGGGCTGGGCCTTCGCAGCTTGGCTTCTTTGCGCACCTTCGCTACACCCGGGAATTCGCGAGCACTCGTGCGGGGATCGTTCTCGTCACCCCATCGCTCGCCGACGCTCCCGGTCCCACACCATCGCGCATCGTGGTCGAAAATCCACACCAGGCCTTGCTTTGTCTGCTGCCGAGACTGTATCCCGCGCTCAACAAGCGTCCGGGTATACATGCAACCGCCCGAATTGGCCGCGGAGTCAAACTAGGTGAAGGCGTATCACTCGACGAATACGTTGTAATTGGTGAGCACGCCGTTGTAGGCGACGGAGTGTGGATCGGAGCCCATTGTGTCGTCGGTGATCGCGTAATGATCGGCACCGGCTCGAGGTTGCTGCCGGGGGCGACTCTGTACTCTGGCGCCGAGTTGGGGGAGCGCGTGGTGATCCACTCCGGAGCGCGGATTGGCGCCGACGGGTTCGGCTATGTGTTTGCCGATGGGGCACACGCACGAATCCCGCATGTGGGGCGGTGCGTGGTAGGCAACGATGTTGAGGTTGGTGCAAACACCACCATCGATCGTGGAAGCATTGACGATACGGTGATCGGAGACGGCACGAAGATCGACAATCTGGTGCAGATCGCGCACAATGTGCGCGTTGGCAGACTTTGTCTGATAATGGCGCAAGCGGGCATTGCGGGGTCGGTGCGTATCGAAGACGGATGCGTGATTGCCGGGCAAGCCGGTGTTTCCGGCCATGTGACTATTGGGAAAGGCGCGCAGATCGCCGCACAAGCGGGAGTCTTCGGCGACGTGCCGGCAGGTGAAATCTGGTCTGGTTATCCGGCGCGGCCTCATCGTGAATCGCTTCGCGCATCGGGCGCCCTCTTTAGACTTTCTGGCGTGCTCAAACGGATCGAGCGAATGCTCGAGGAAAGTGAGAGAGAGTGAGCCGCTTTACTGTTGCGGCACCTGCCACCGTCGAAGGCATTGGGCTGCATCTCGGGCAGCCGTGCAGGCTCTCCTTTTGCCCGGCTGCATCGGGAGCTGGGATCGTCATTCAGCGTACGGACATCGAGGGTGCGCCGGAGATACCCGCGCGGCTGGCTCAGGTCTCCGCGAGTGAGCGGCGGACGCAGCTCGGACGCGGCGCAAATACTGTCCACACTGTTGAACATGTGCTCGCCGCGGTTGCCGCATCGGGAATCGACGACCTCATCATCACGATGGACGGGCCGGAGCCACCGATTGTTGATGGTAGCGCGGCGTCTTTCTTCGCGGCGCTCCAGAGCGTCGGGCTCGCTGACATCGGGGGGGAACCCGACTATCTCATTATCGCGGAGCCGGTTCGGATCATCGATGGGGAATCCATATATGACGCGCAGCCGGCGTCCGGCCTCGAGCTCGATGTTACAATCGAGTTTCCACATCCGAAAATCGGTCGCCAGACGATGCGGCTCGAGATCACCAGAGACACTTTTTCGACAGAGTTGTCCAGGGCCCGGACGTTCGGCTTTCTAAGTGAGGTGGAATCACTGCGTGGGAAGGGCCTGATCCAGGGCGCGTCGCTGGAGAATGCGATCGTGCTCGATGACGACAATGTGGTAAGCGGTCCGCTGCGCTGGCGCGATGAGTTCGTCAGACACAAGATGATGGACTGTGTGGGGGACCTCGCACTCGCGGGAGCGCGAATCAGTGCGAAAATTATTGCTACCAGGCCAAGTCATCGCGGCACGGTAACGCTACTGCGGGAACTGATGCGGACTGGTACTTTGCAGTCCGGCGGTGCCGCCCTTCGGAACCGGCAGAAGTCTGGCAGAGGTGACATGGTTTACGCAATCGAAGACATCATGAAGGTCCTCGCTCATCGTTACCCGTTCCTACTGGTGGATCGGATCCTCGAGATCGAGCATAACAAACGCATTGTGGGGCTGAAGAACGTCACGATCAACGAGCCTTTTTTTCAGGGGCACTTTCCGGGGCATCCGATCATGCCGGGAGTGTTGATAATCGAAGCAATGGCTCAGGTCGGCGGAATGCTGCTCATGGGTTCGCTCGACGACCTGGACGCGAAGGTCGTGTATTTCATGTCGCTCGACAACGTCAAGTTCAGAAAGCCAGTGAAGCCCGGCGATCAGATCATTTTCGAGCTTGAGATTGTCCAGATACGCGGCAAGGTATGCAAGATGCGCGGTGTGGGGAAGGTGGATGGGGAAGTGGTGGCTGAAGCTGATATGGCCGCCATGGTCAGAGACCGATGAAACGCGCGGAGATTCATCGCTCTGCAATTGTCGCTGATGACGCTCAGATCGGTGCAGGGGTGGAGATCGGACCATTCACGATTGTGGGAGAGGGGTGTGAGATTGGCGATAACTGTCATCTCGCGCCGCGGGTTACGCTCGAGCGCGATGTAAAGCTCGGCTCAAACGTCAAGGTCGGGGTGGGCACTGTTCTCGGCGGGGCGCCGCAGGATCTCAAGTACGGCGGCGAAAAAACTTTCGTCGAGATCGGCAACGACACAGTCATCCGCGAGTATTCGACGGTGAATCGCGGGACTTCGCATTCGTTCAGGACTGTTGTCGGCAGTGGCTGTCTGCTCATGTCGTACGTGCACCTTGCGCACGATTGCCAGGTGGGCAACGGAGTGATTCTCGCAAACGGCGTTCAGCTCGCCGGGCACGTAGTAATCGACGAGAAAGCAACGGTCTCCGGGCTTTCAGCGGTGCACCAGTTTGTCCGGGTTGGTCGCAACAGCTTCATTGGCGGGTGCTCGCGCGTGTCGAAAGACATCCCGCCGTTTCTGAAAGCGGTTGGAAATCCGGTGCGGCTGTACGGTCTCAACAGCGTCGGACTGCAAAGAAACGGATTCCCGGATGAAGTCGTGCGCGAGCTGAAACGTGCGTACCGGCTGTTTTTCCGATCCGACCTGAACCTCAGTCAGGCGATGCAGCAGGCAGAAACTGAACTCGAGCACTTCCCGGAAGTCAGAGAGCTGATGGCGTTTGTCGAGGCAAGCGAGCGCGGAGTCGTGGTTTGAGTTTTCCAGTACGCATCGGCGTTATTGGTGCCGGAAGTCTCGGGTATCATCACATCCGGATATTGCGCGACATGGAGGGCGTGAAGCTGGCTGGTTTTGTGGAAGCCACTGACGAACGCGCAGACCTTGTAAGCGCGGAACTCGGAGTGGTTCGTCATCGCGACATGGCGACGCTGATCGGCCAGGTGGATGCGGTGACCGTCGTCGTTCCAACTCCGGCACATTTCGCGGTTGCGCGTGACGCGCTCATGGCGGGCAAGCATGTCTTTATCGAAAAGCCGATCGCGGCGACGCTTGCGGAGGCCGATGAATTGTTGAGACTTGCGCACGTCAATGGCTGCCTGGTGCAGACGGGCCACGTCGAACGCTTCAACCGTGCGGTTCGCGCGGCGCTTCCATACGTGTCGCGGCCGCGCTTCATAGAAAGCGAACGTCTTGCGCTGTTCAGCGTCCGTGGCTCGGACGTGGCCGTCGTCCTCGACCTGATGATCCACGACATAGACCTGGTGCTGACTCTCGTGGGAGACACTGCTGAAGAGATCGCAGCAGTGGGTGTGCCTGTGCTCACGCCAATGCTCGACATTGCGAACGCCCGTGTCACTTTTTCATCAGGTGCCGTTGCCAACATCACGTCGAGCCGAATCTCACGCGACAGGGTGCGCAAGATCAGGATATTCCAGGAAAGCGGGTACATATCGCTGGATCTTGCGGCCGGCACAGGCGATTTCTTTCGATTGAAAGAAAAGGCTCTTGCGATGCGCCCACCCGCGGGGCCGGTCGACATCACTGACTTCGTCGATAGAATATCCCTCACCGCCCCGGAAGGAGAGCCGCTGAAACTCGAGTTCGAGAGTTTCGTTGCAGCAATTCGCGGAGATGGCCCGGTTGTCGTAACGGGCGACGACGGCCGTCGTGCACTTGCGGTTGCATTGCGAATCGTTGCAGAGATCGAACGAACGGGCCCTGCTTTTACGGGAGAAGCTCTGCCAGCCCGTGCCTGAAATTCTGTTCGTCGCCGGCGAAGCGTCCGGGGACATCCACGCGGCTGGAGTCGCGACGGAACTCAGGCAGTTGCGACCCGACCTGGAGCTGACGGGGTTTGGCGGCCCGCTGATGGAGCAGGCCGGCGTCAAGCTGTTCGATCGATTCGAGACCGGGCTGATGGGCTTCACCGAAGTGATTCGGCACATTCCCCGGCACTATGTGCTGCTCGAGATAATTCGGACCAGGCTGGCTACGGGTAACGTCGCGGCTGTAATCGTCGTCGATTACCCGGGCTTCAACATGAAGGTCGCCCGCGCGGCCACTGACGCCAACGTGCCTGTGCTGTATTACATCACTCCACAGGTATGGGCCTGGGGTGGGAACCGACTGCCGAAGCTCGCGAAAGTCGTCACCAGGGCGGCGGTGATTCTACCTTTTGAAGAACCGTTGTTGCGCGGAGCGGGAATTGACGCAACGTTCGTCGGGCATCCTTTGCTTGACAGGGCCGGCGGGATGCCATCCAGGTCCGACGCCAGAGCCTCGCTCGGACTGTCGGCCGGTTCTCCCGTACTGGCCCTTTTTCCTGGAAGCCGGCAGCAGGAAATTGAACGCCACATTTCCGATTTCGTCGATGCCGCGAAGGAGGCAGTGCGGATGATCCCATCGCTTCAGGTAATCGTAAGCGTCGCGCCGTCCATCCAGCTGACCGCATCGGAGTGCCCATTCAGGCTCGTGCATTCCGCCTCCTTTACGGTGTTACGTGCTGCCGACGCAGCCTTGTGCAAGAGCGGGACGACGACGCTCGAAGCGGCACTCGCTGACTGTCCGCTGGTGGTTGCCTACCGGACGAGCGGCGTATCGTACCTGCTTGCCAGATGGATGGTCACGATTCCACACATTGGACTGGTCAACGTTGTTGCGGGCCGCGAAGTGGCAAGAGAGTTTGTGCAGGATGCACTTCAGCCGGTGCCCGTCGCCCGTGAGCTCGAGCGTCTGCTCAAACCGGACGATGCGGAACGTGCTCGCGTTCTGGCTGGGCTGGCCGAGGTGCGCGGAAAGCTTGGCACTCCCGGTGCCGCGGCGCGTGTTGCGGTGATGGCAAGCGAGCTTGCCGGGTGAAGACTGCAGCCAACGCGGACAAGTCATTGAATCTGCGGCTGTCGGTGGTTGCAGGCAGCGGTGTCCTCCGGGCGCTTGCGTCGACGTGGCGCTATCGAATAACCGGTGGCGATCACCTGGTGAGTCTCAGACTGTCGAAGACGCCCTTTATCTTCTCTTTGTGGCATGGACACCTGCTGCCGCTCATCTGGCATCATCGCCACCAGCACGTCGCTATTCTGGTGAGCGAGCACAGCGATGGCGAATTGATCGCCCGGATCGCGCAGTCGATCGGTTATAATCTCATTCGCGGTTCCACGACACGTGGTGGCGGTCGCGCGTTGCTGGCGCTTGTTCGAGCGCTCGATGCGGGCAATGAAGTCGCGGTGACGCCTGACGGGCCAAGGGGCCCGGCCCACCAGTTCGCCCCGGGTGCACTTGTTGCAGCCCAGCGTACCGGCGCGCCGCTGCTTCCCGTTGCGGCACACGCCAGCAGAGCGTGGAAACTTTCCAGCTGGGACGGATTCATGATACCGAAACCCTTCGCGACGGTGACTGTTTCCTACGGTGCGCCGGCTCGTGTTGAAGCCGACACCGCGCGGAAGGCGGCCGCGCAGTCGGCGGATTTTGAGGCGCTAATGGCTGACACTGTTCGTCGCGCCAGCGCATGATCGACAAGCTGTGGGCCGGCAAGCGACCGCGTGATCGCGTCGCCCGTATTGCGCTGGCGCCTGCTGCGCGCGCGTACCAGGGGATCGTTGCTTTGCGTGGAGCTCTGTACGACGCCGGTGTCATGCGTGCCCGTCGGTCTCCGATTCCATCCATCAGTGTCGGCAATCTGACGGTCGGGGGAACGGGAAAAACACCAGTCAGTGCATGGATTGCCGCCCGGCTGTCGCGTCAGGGCATGACGCCGGCGATTGTTCTTCGTGGGTACGGAGGAGACGAGCCGCTGGTGCACGCCCGGATAAACAAGCACATCCCCGTGATCATCAACCGCGACAGAGTTGCAGGGATCAGGGAAGCAGCGTTGGCGGGCGCCAACGTCGCTGTGCTCGACGATGCGTTTCAACATCGCCGTGCAGCGCGGGATATAGATGTAGTGCTGGTGAGCGCGGACCAATGGACGGGATCCATCCGGCTGCTGCCCGCCGGACCGTGGCGGGAACCCATCTCTGCGATACGCAGAGCGGCAATCGCGATCATCACCCGCAAGACGGCAACTGATGCTCAACGAGACGCCGTGTCTGCCGCGATCGCTGGCGCCGCACCGATGATCCGGCAAGCGGTGGTGAGACTGGTTCTGGCGCAGCTGGTTCGCCCTGGCAGTGACACAGACACATTGCCTCTCTCCCATCTCAACGGCAAGCGAGTCCTGGCCATCGTTGCTGTTGGGAATCCGCGCGCGTTCATTCAGCAGATCGAAGCGCTCGGAGCGGCAGTTGTTGCCCGGATATTCGCCGACCATCACGCGTTCTCGCCCGCCGATATCTCCAGAATCATCCTGCGTGATGAGCGTGTCGATATCGCGGTTTGCACTCTCAAGGATGCAGTGAAACTCAACTCGCTCTGGCCTGCCGATGCACCCCCTTTATGGTATGTTTCGCAGTCACTTGAAGTCGAGAGCGGCAATGCCGCAATCGACGCTCTGCTGGAGCGCTTCAATCCTGCGCTCCGTCCATGAACCAGGTATCTGAAGCGCTTACTACATGCTCATTGATCGCCGCACACCCACGAGAACGATTGTAGGACCCGACAAGGAAACGTTTCTCAATGAGGAGAATCCGTTCGAAGCGATGATGCTCCGGTTCGACAAGGCGGCGGAACTGCTCAACCTCGAGCCCGGGCTCTATCGCGTTCTGAGGCACCCTGAAAAACAGATCATTGTCTCGGTTCCGGTCATGATGGACAATGGTGAAGTGGAGGTTTTCACAGGCTACCGGGTTCTTTACAACACGTCTCGCGGACCGGCCAAGGGCGGCATCCGGTTCGACAGGCAGGTGACGCTTGAAGAGGTGAAAGCGCTCGCCGCCTGGATGACCTGGAAGTGCGCGGTGGTAAACATTCCTTTTGGCGGCGCGAAGGGTGGTGTCGTGTGCGATCCGGACACGATGAGCATTGCGGAGCTGGAGCGCCTCACGCGGCGCTACACGGCCGGCATCATTCAGGTGCTCGGGCCGGACTCGGATGTTCCTGCTCCGGACGTCAATACCAACGAGCGGGTCATGGCATGGATCATGGATACATATTCCATGCATGTCGGTCATACGGTCACGGCTGTTGTGACCGGCAAGCCAGTGGAGATGGGTGGCTCCCTGGGACGGCGGGAGGCGACGGGCCGGGGGTGCATGATCGTCACCAGGCAGGCGCTCGAGCATCTCGGCATGCCGATAGCCGGGACGACGGTAGCTGTCCAGGGATTCGGCAACGTCGGCTCGGTCGCGGCAAAATTGCTGCAGCGAGAGGGCTGCAGGATAGTCGCAATAAGCGATCGCTCAGTTGCCATTCACGATGCGAATGGAATCGACATCGACGACGCGATCGCCTACACGGCCATTCACCGCACACTCGAGGGTTATGGCAGGGGCGAGACGATCAGCGGGGCTGACCTGCTCGCCCTCGATGTCGACGTGCTGCTGCCCGCCGCGCTCGAGAATGTGATCACTGCAAAGAACGCCGGCGGCATCCGTGCCCGGATAATCTGCGAAGGCGCGAACGGGCCGACGACCGCCGGCGCGGATTCCATTCTCGAAGAGAACGGCGTTTTCGTGATCCCGGACATCCTCGCCAATGCCGGCGGCGTGACGGTATCATACTTCGAGTGGGTGCAGGACCGAGGTGGGTATTTCTGGACGGAACAGCTGGTCAACGACCGTCTCGGGGATATCATGGTCAACAGTTTTCAGGCAGTCCTGGACTTGTCGAAGGAGCATCGGGTGAACATGCGCACGGCTGCTTATATGCTTGCCATCAATCGGGTCGCGACTGTACACCGGTTGCGTGGCGTATACGCCTGATGCGGATGGTCGTTGCGGTGGTTGGGAAACCGCGAAATGCGGCCCTTGGGACCGCGATTCACGAATATGAAACTCGGGCGGCGCGGTATTGGCCGCTTGAATTCCATGAGGTCCGGGAGGAGCGCGCGGCAGGAATTTCACCCGATGTCGTTCGCGAGCGCGAAGGAAAGCGGCTCGCGGAACGCGTTGCAGGTACCAGGGTCGTCGCATGCGATGCGGCCGGACAACCGATGACGTCAGAAGCCTTCGCCTCATGGCTGATGAACGAGCGCCAATCCGAGCGCGATATCGGTTTCGTAATCGGCGGCGCGTTCGGGCTGCCGGATACGCTGGTCAGCCGGTCGGTCTCGAAGTTGTCGCTTGCGCCATGGACGCTTGCGCACGAACTGGCGCGGCTGGTCCTTGCCGAACAGCTGTATCGCGCAGGATCGATCATCAGGGGAGAACCTTACCACAAGTGAACGCCGCGGATGTCTGAGTGGTTCGAATCATGGTTCGGCGAGGACTATGTGGCGCTGTACCCGCATCGGGATGAAGCCGAAGCGGAGCACGCAATCGAGCTCATCGAACGCTCGGTCGCCGGCCGTGAGGTAGACCGGGTATTGGACGTTGCGTGTGGCGCGGGACGGCACGCACGCTCCCTTGCCGACCGGTGGTGGACCCTCGGCATCGACCTTTCCGAAGTTCTGCTGAGGCTTGCGAAACAGGAAGAATCACCCGCTTCGTTCGTACGGGGGGACATGCGGGTTCTCCCGTTTGCAAACGGTGCTTTCGACCTCGTCGTCAATCTGTTCACCAGCTTCGGTTATTTCGAGACCGATGCGGAACACCGTCTCGTATTCGATGAAGTAGCGAGAGTGACGGCCGACGGCGGTACGTTCGTCATCGATTTTCTGAACGCCGGGCGCGTGCGTACCAATCTGGTGCCATATGATGAGCGAGTCATCGATGGGAAGATCGTCGAGCAGACGAGGGAGATCACCGACGATGGGCGCTATGTCGTCAAGACAATCAGAATCCGCGGCGAAGCGCGGAAATTCGTAGAGCGCGTCAGGCTTTTCACGCCGGAAGAACTGACGCGCATGATGACAGACTCCGGTTTCGAAGTGACCGGTTGTCATGGCGACTACATGGCCGCGCCGCTACAGCGTCATTCGCCACGCGTGATCATTTTCGGTAAACGCCAGTGAGTGTCCGGGTCGTCTCCACTCCCTTGCGCGGAACGTTGCTTACAGAGCCGGCCATCAGCGGCGTTGGTGTGAGCGAATGGTACGTGAGGCGTCCGTCGGGCGCTCGCGAGTGGACACGGCGTGGCGAGGAGATGCGGGCGTCGCTGGTCGGCAGAGACTGGCTATCGGCGATCGCGCCGGCGATGAGTGCAACAGGCGTCGCTGCACAAAGGCTCGAGCGCGCCGCGGAATCAGGGTTTGCGGTAACGACCGGACAACAGCCGGGTCTGTTCGGAGGGCCGCTGTATACCTGGTGGAAGGCGCTCTCCGCCCTGGCTCTTGCCGATCACCTCGAATCGCTGACTGGCCGCGCGATCGTTCCGATATTCTGGGCAGGAACCGATGACTCGGATTTCCTCGAGGCAGCGTCGACAGCCGTTGCATTGCACGACCATGCTTTCAGAATTGGCATCGACACGCTCCCTGAAACCGGGAGCACCCTCAGCGAGATGCCCCTCGGGGATGTCAGCGAGCAGCTCGCCCAACTGGCGAGCGCATCAGGCTCAGCACCGCACGCGGGCATTCTCGACATCGTACGTCGCGCCTATTCGCCGGCGCAGACCCTTGGGGGCGCATATTTATCACTGCTGAGGTCGATCCTCAGCCCGTTGGGAATCGCAGTCGTCGATGCTTCTCACCCTGCAACAAAAGCCGCTGCCTTGCCGGTGGTTCGTGATGCATTGAGACTGGCGACCGCAGTGGAATCAGCGCTGGAATCACGGACTGCTGAACTGACTTCTGCTGGACACTCGGTTCAAGTCAGGCAGGTAAAGGGCAGGAGCCTGGTGTTCCGAGAGAAGGATGGCAACCGGAACCGCGTGACGACACGCGCGGCAGACGCCGCGGCCACGGCAACAGACCTGCGCAATCTCGGACCCAACGTACTGCTGAGGCCTATCGTCGAGCGCTCCATCATCCCGACAGTTGCGTATGTAGGCGGACCGGCGGAGATCGCCTACTTCGCTCAGATATCCGCGGTTGCAGAGGCACTGGATACTCCGGTACCGCTCGTCGTTCCCCGATGGGCCGGGATGGTCGTCGAGCCACGGATAGATCGCATTCTCGAAAAACATGGCCTGTCGATCGATGATCTGCGCGACCCGCACGCGGCGACAACAAAAATGGCGCGCGCGTCGCTGCCACCAGAGCTCAGGAGCAGCCTGGATAATATAAGGGAGTCCATACAATCAGCTGCCGATGCGATCGTTGCCGCTGAAGGGTCAGGGCTGGTACCGTCGCGGGTTGTCCAGGGGCTCAGGCACAACGTTGCGCGACAGATCGATCGACTCGAGCGCCGGTATGCCGCCGCCGTAAAACGACGTGGCAATGCCGATCTGACCGACGTTGCCTCGGCCAGGGCTGCACTTTTTCCACTCGACGCTGTTCAGGAGCGATCACTCAACATCGTCCCGCTGCTCGCGCGGCACGGGGAGACACTGATTCATGAGGTAATGCGGGAGATCGAGCCGCACGCGATCGCTCTGGCATGAGCGCCGACCGATCCCGCAGCGCTGCGTTTCTCGTCGGCGCAGGCATTTTTCTGAGCCGTATTGCCGGCCTCGTCCGTCAAAAAGTCTTTGCCTACTACTTCGGTACGTCGATCGCCGCCGATGCATTCAATGCGGCCTTCAGGATACCGAATTTTCTCCAGAATATGTTTGGCGAAGGTGTGCTGTCGGCGTCCTTCATTCCGGAGTATGCAGGGCTGATAGCACGCGAGAAGGAAGAAGAGGCGGGCAGGCTGGCCGGAACTGTGATCGCAGCTCTGGCGCTCGTTTCGGCTGTCCTTGTTCTGACAGGAGTGCTGCTAGCGCCGGCCCTCGTCGGTACAATCGCCCCCGGCTTCAGCGGCGAAAAGCGCGAGCTCACTGTTCAATTGACGAGGATTTTTTTCCCCGGGGCGGGGTTGCTCGTGTTTTCTGCGTGGTGTCTGGGAATTCTCAACAGCCATCGCAGGTTTTTCGTGAGCTATACAGCTCCGGTAATGTGGAATCTGGTGATGATCGGGACGCTGCTCTGGTACGGCGCCGGAACCGCGCTGCCGCGTCTCGCCCAGATCCTTGCCTGGGCGTCGGTGGTGGGAAGCGCTTTGCAGTTCGGCGTTCAGATTCCGTTCGTTCTCAGACTGGTAAGACGACTTCGGCCCAGCCTGAACTTTCGAAGTGAGAGCTTCCAAAACGTGTCTCGCACATTTCTGCCGACCTTCGTGGGACGTGGCGTCGTGCAGATATCCGCGTTCATCGATTCCTTCATTGCGAGCTGGCTGCCGACGGGCGCGGTCGCTACCCTCGCTTATGCACAGGTGCTTTACACCCTTCCGGTCAGCCTCTTCGGCATGGCAGTGTCAGCGGCAGAGCTTCCAATGATGGCGAGCGCCACCGGGACCATGGAGGAAATTTCGACGTATCTTCGCGGCAGACTCGATGGTGGCCTCGAGCGAATTGCGTTTTTCATAATCCCGTCCGTGATAGCTTTTCTCGCCCTCGGCGACGTCGTCTCGGCAGCGCTTTACGAGTCGGGGCGGTTCACGCGCAGCGACAGCGTCTGGATATGGCAGATTCTTGCCGGATCGACAATCGGCCTGCTTGCTTCAACCTGGGGCCGCCTTTACTCATCGACCTTTTATGCTTTGCGGGATACACGCACGCCGCTTCGGTACGCGGTTGTTCGGGTGACTCTCAATTGCGTGCTTGGATACATCGCTGCCCTTTACCTTCCAGGATGGCTTGGACTGAATCCGCGCTGGGGGGTCGCCTTCCTCACGGCGGCGTCCGGCATATCCGGCTGGGCCGAATTCTATCTTCTCCGCCGGGAGATGACCAGGCGGATTGGAAAAACGTCCATACCGGCCGCATTCACGATAAAACTCTGGCTGGCAGCCCTCGCGTCCGCCGCCATCGGATGGGGCTTCAAGCTCGGCCTGGACGGCCGCCACACGGTATGGATAGCACTCGTGATTCTTACATCCTATGGCCTTTCCTATCTGTTGATCACTACCCTCATAGGTGTACCTGAGGCAGTGTCACTTACCGGGCGAATCCGCCGCAAGCTGTAGACGGGAGCACCGAACGGCGCTCGCCACTGAAGGTATAATTAAGGATGAGGTCGATCCCGGATAGCGTCGCGAGGAAACTGCCACACCTGCCTGACGGCCCCGGCGTGTACCTCTGGAAGTCGGGAGACGGAACCACGTTGTACGTGGGCAAGGCCAAGAAACTTCGCTCGCGCGTTCGAAGCTATTTCGGCTCTGATCACGTGGGCAGCCCAAAAACGCGACACCTCGTCAATCAGATTGCTGACGTGGAGACGATCGTCGTCCCGACTGAAGCCCACGCGTTGATCCTCGAAGCAAATCTGATCAAGGAATACCGGCCGCGATTCAACATCGCACTTCGTGACGACAAGTCGTATCCGTACATAAAAGTCACGATTCAGGAAAGCTTCCCGAGGGTGTACGTCACGCGCCAGTTACAGAACGACGGGGCCAGATACTTTGGGCCGTACACTGATGTGGGTTCGATGCGGCGGGCGCTCAACGTCGTCAAGCGCATTTTTACCGTCCGTTCCTGCAACTATGACATGCCGCGCGAAATGCCCGAGCGGCCGTGTCTCGACTACTCCATAAAAAGGTGCAAGGCGCCGTGCATCCTTGCGCAAAGCCAGCCTGAATACCGCTCGATGATCGATGAAGTGCTTCTTTTCCTCGACGGCAAGCCCGGGGAGGTCGTACGGCGGGTTCGCGAACGGATGGAGCTCGCAGCGGAGTCACTTGATTTCGAAAGAGCCGGCGAGCTTCGCGACGCACTTGCGCATATTGAAAGGATGGAGGAGCCGACCGTGGTGCTCGAGGTCGAAGGCGGCGACCGTGATGTCATCGGGTACGCCAGGGACGCCGGCGACGCTTGTGTCACTCTGCTGAGGGTCCGTTCCGGGAAGCTGCTATCCCGGGAGCATCGCTTTCTGGAAAATCTCGACGGGGAAGAGGATACCACCGCGCTCTCCGCGTATCTGGCGCTCACCTATGTGCCCCTCCGTGAGCGTGCCCGCGATCTCCTCGTACCATTCGATTTTGACGACCGCGAGGTGCTCGAACAGACGCTCGGTGAAACGCGGGTGCATGTTCCTCAGCGAGGCCCGCGCCGGGAGCTGGTGGACCTGGCCCAACAGAATGCCAGACACCTCCTGGAAGAGCAGCGCCTCGCAAGCCACCACGAAGCGGGAACCAGAGCTGCCGATCCGGTCTACGAGTTGAGCCGGGAGCTATCGTTGCAGAAGCTCCCTCGCGCAATGGTATGCTTTGACATTTCGACAGCGCAGGGTACAGACACCGTCGGCTCTCTGGTCTGGTTTGAAAACGGAAGGGCAAAGCGCGCCGAGTATCGAAAGTTCAAAGTGAAAACTGTGGAGGGAACGGATGACTTCGCGTCGATGCGGGAAGTCGTCTCGCGTTACTTCCAGCGGCGAATCACGGACGAGAAAACCTTGCCCGATCTGATTGTTATTGACGGTGGCAAGGGCCAGTTGTCAGCGGCGCACGAAGCCCTCGTTCCGCTTGGTCTCGGAGACATGCCGCTCATCAGTCTCGCGAAGCGTGAGGAAGAAGTATTTGTGTGGGGACGGCAGGATTCAATTCGAATGTCTCGCAGATCGACAGCGTTGAGGCTGCTGCAGCAGCTCAGAGACGAAGCGCATCGATTTGCGATCACATATAACCGAAAGCGGCGAACTATGCGGACAGTGACTTCGGCGTTGCTCGAAGTGCCGGGCATCGGGCCCGTGAAACGCCGCCGCCTCCTTCAGGAATTCGGCAGCGTCCAGGGCGTTCGGGATGCGGGGCCGGAGACGATCGCCAAGGTGCTGGGGTTTACCGAGGAACGGGCCCGCAAGCTGCTGGAAACCCTTGCGGCCACGGCTCCTGTGCAATGAGCTAAGCACCGATGTTTCCTTGATTTCCGCGAGGCAGTCTCTAAATTACTTTAGCTATGGTACGAGTGTCGCGGGTTGAAGCAGGCAGTATCGCTGAAGAGATCGGAGTGGTTGCCGGCACGGAGTTCAGGTCGGTGAACGGACGCGCGTTGCTCGACTTTCTCGATTGGGAATTTCTTACAGCCGATGATGAGTTGGTCATCGAGGCCAGGCAACCGGACGGCGATGAGATCGTCTTCGAGATCGCGCGTCCGGACGGTGAATCGCTGGGCGTTGCACTCGAGCCGCCGAATGTGCGTCGGTGCGCAAATCGATGCGAGTTCTGCTTCATTGAAGGCCTGCCCCCGGGCTTGCGGCGGAATCTCTACATCCGCGACGACGATTATCGGCTCTCCTTCACGTATGGGAACTTTGCCACGCTGTCCAATGTCAAAGATCGGGACATCGCCCGAATTCTGGAGTATCGTCTCTCGCCGCTATATGTGTCTGTTCATGCGACCAACTGGGAAGCTCGCAAGGTTCTACTGAACAATCCGCGGGTGCCGAACATCGTCGAGCAGCTGACCCGCCTCGCTCGCGGCGGCATCCAGTTTCACTGTCAGATGGTTGTGGTTCCCGGTTTGAACGATGGTGCGGTTCTCGAAGAATCCCTTTCCGATTTGTGGAACCTCGGCGAGGCGGTCCTGTCCGCGGCCGTGGTGCCGGTGGGATTGACGCAGTTTTCGCATCTCTACAGCGGGCAGGGAATGGACGCCCTCAGCGCCACAACACTTCTGGAACAGGTCGGAAACTGGAGCAGGCGCGGGGAGCGGGAACGTGGAGACACCTGGGTGTTCGGATCGGACGAGCTATATCTGCTCGCTGGTCAGGAGCTTCCAGATGCAAGCCACTATGGCGAGTTCGCGCAGATTGAAAACGGAATTGGGTCGATAACGTCGCTGAGAGACCGGGTGAGGCTGGGGCTTATTGGGCTTCCGCGGCTCGATGGCGTACGGATAGGCATCGTCACCGGAATGGCGATGACGTCCATCATGCCCGGCATCGTCGAGCACCTGACTCTGGCGACGGGCGCCGCCTTCGAGATTATCGAGACCGAAAACTCGCTTTTTGGCCCGACGATCACGACCGCCGGCCTTCTCGTCGGCGCCGATATCGAGCGCGCACTTGCGTCTCGCGGTGATCTGGACATTGCGCTCATCCCCGCAGAGTCCATCAACGAGGACCGAATATTTCTCGACGACATCGTCTTCGATGAGCTCCGCAACCGGCTGCCGATGCCGGTTTTCCCTTCATACGATTTCATCGACATTTTGAGTACACAGCATCTGGCGGTCGCAGCGTGAACATTCCCGTTGTCGCGATCGTAGGCCGGCCCAACGTCGGAAAATCAGCCCTCTTCAATCGGATTGTCGGCGATTACAGCGCTATTGTCAGTGAGGAAGCCGGCACGACCCGTGACCGCCACTTCGCGCGGGCTGACTGGAACGGCCGTCAGTTCTGGCTTGTCGACACTGGCGGCCTTACCGATGATCCCCGCGTGCCGATGGATGTCGAGATCCGTCGACAGGTGATCGAAGCGATTGGGGAGGCCGACCTGATGATGCTGGTTGTCGATGCGAAAGCAGGACTGCACCCGAGCGATTCACGCGTCGTCGATCTGCTGCGGGAAGCGCAGAAGCCCTGGGTGCTTGTCGCCAACAAGGTGGACGTGCCCGAGTCGACCGACTTCTACGAGTTCTATTCACTCGGCGCTGGTGATCCAGTACCGGTTTCAGCGACTAACGGAAAGAATTCGGGAGATCTGCTCGATGTCGTTGTCGAGAGAATCCCGGAGGTCGTGGAAGAGGCGACCGAGGCGCTGAGAGTGGCTGTGATCGGGCGGCCGAACGTCGGCAAGTCATCGATCGTAAACCGCATCCTCGGAGAAGAACGGCTCGTAGTTTCCGACGTATCGGGAACGACGCGCGATGCGATCGATACGCCCATGGTATATCATGGCCGCGACATCATTTTCGTTGACACAGCGGGGCTGCGACGCCAGGCGCGCGTCGACGATGGAATCGAATTTTATTCCTCGCTCCGCTCCCGCAGAGCTATCGACCGCTCGGACATCTGCATTCTTGTGATCGATGCAACGGAAGGCCTGCATAATCAGGATCTGAAAATTGCGGCGCTGGCCTGGGAGGCAGGCCGCGGGCTGATGGTGGTCGTAAACAAGTGGGATCTCGCCGAGAAGGAGACCAATTCGGCGTTCAAGTTCCAGAAGGAGGCAGGGGAGAAAGCGCCCTTCTTCAAGTTCGTGCCTTTCATTTTCACCTCGGCCACCAGTGGCCAGCGGGTTACGAAGATTCTCGAAGTGGTGCTGCAGGTAGAGGCAGAGCGTGCGAAGCGGATATCGACTTCGCAGGTCAACACCCGTCTGGAGGAGCTCCTCGCACGACGCCAACCGCCCCAGGCGGCAGGACGGGAGGTGAAGCTAAACTACGCAACTCAGGTAGAGACGACCCCACCCGTGATCGCTGTGTTTGGAAACAATCCAGACCTTGTTCAGGAGCATTACATCCGCTACCTGCACAATGGATTTCGGGAATCGTGGGGATTCATGGGGAGTCCGCTCCGCGTCGTCATGCGGAAGAAATCAGCCTAGGTGCATCCGGCCGCAGGGGTGCTGCTCGCGTATCTGGCGGGCTCGATTCCGTTCGCCTTACTCGCCGGCAAAATGCGCGGGCTCGATTTGAGAGAGCACGGCTCCGGAAACCTCGGTGCAACAAATGCCGTCCGCGTTCTGGGACCGGCGATCGGAGGTGTTGTGTATCTTGGCGACACGTTGAAGGGATTGCTGCCAGTGTTGCTGTTGCCGCCGGTCACGCGCGCTGCCCGTCCGGATCTATGGGCAATAGCGTTCGGGGTAGCGGCAATTGCCGGTCACGTCTTTCCCCTATTCCTGCTTGGCAAGCGAGGAGGGAAGGGGGTTGCAACGGGTGGTGGCGTGTTCTTCGGACTGGCATGGCTCGCTGGTTTGATCGCGCTTGGCGTTTTTCTTGTGACGCTGGCGTTAACCAGGATTGTCAGTGTTGCATCGATTGCAGCAGCGCTCGCGCTTCCGCTGGCCGTTCTCGCCTGGCGCGGCGTCGCGAGTCCGCTTTTTTCTGTGAGTCTGGCAATCGGCCTGCTGGTAGTTTATGCGCACCGTACAAACATCGCGCGCCTGCGCCGTGGCGAAGAGCCGCGAATTCGTAGCGGTGCCGGAAAAGGCGCGGGCACCACATAGTGCGGTGCGCCATGATCGGGGCGGGAGCCTGGGGCACGGCGCTGGCCGATCTTCTTTCGCGCAACGGGCATGAAGTTCGGATCTGGGCGTATGAATGGGATGTTGTCGAAACGATAAATCGGTCCCACCAGAACCGGCGTTTCCTGCCTGGCTGCCAGCTCTCCGATACACTCCGGGCCTGCAATGAATTGAGCGAAACGCTTGAGGGTGCAGAGCTGATAGCGGTTGCGACTCCCTCACACGTCACACGGGAGATTTTGAAAAATGCGAGCGAGTTCATCAGCACCACGACACCACTGGTGCTGGCGTCAAAGGGAATCGAACAGGACACGCTATCTCTGATGACGGACATTGCTGCGCAGGAACTGGGGGGTACACGTGTGGTGGCCCTCTCAGGGCCGAGCTTCGCCGCCGAAGTGGCGGCCCGCCAACCCACTGCGGTCGTGGTTGCGGCGACCGATCCTGCCGATGCCCTGCTGATGCAGACTGTATTCAGCTCGACGCAATTCAGGGCTTACACTCACACCGATGTGACCGGCGTTGAGGTTGGAGGGTCACTCAAGAACGTGATGGCTGTGGCAACGGGCATTGCCGATGGTCTCGGATTGGGATTCAACGCCCGCGCGGCCCTGATCACACGGGGCCTCGCGGAAATGACCCGGCTCGGCGTCAGACTTGGCGCGGAAGCGTCGACATTTGCCGGTCTTGCGGGTCTTGGCGATCTGGTTCTGACCTGCACCGGGTCGCTGAGCCGTAACAGAAGTGTCGGTGTCGAAATAGGGCGAGGGGCGCCACTGGAGAAAATACTTGCCGGAAGGGATACCGTCGCTGAGGGAGTGATGACAACGCGAAGTGCGCACGCGTTAGCCACGCGCGAGGGGGTTGCGATGCCGATCGTGGATGCTGTGTACCGGGTATTGTTTCAGGCTGACCAGCCGCGGGATGCGATACACTCGTTGATGACCCGCGAGCTCCGGACGGAAGCTGATTGATGCCCGCCGCTGAACCGGTGCGCGAGTTTTTCTCGATGGGGGACGTTTGTAATCTGACCGATCTCAAACCCCATGTGCTTCGCTACTGGGAGAGCCAGTTCAGATTCCTGCACCCCGCCAAGAACCGCTCGGGGAACCGTGTTTACCAGCGCCGGGAGATCGAGCTGATCATGCTCGTGCGGCAGCTTCTGTACACTGAGAAATACACGATCGACGGCGCTCGCCAGAAGATCGATGAGTATCGCAAGAGCGGGGAGCTGCGCACCGTTGCTCGCTCCGCGCTGGATGCTCAGACAATCGAGTCAATGGAAGCGGAGCTCAAGGAAATTGCCGCGATCCTCGACGGAGAAGAAATCCCGGAATGAGTCGCCGGATCGTGGTTATAGTGCCCGCATACAATGCCGAGAAAACGCTGGTAACTGTTGTGCGCGGGCTCAGGAAGGCACTACCGACCGCGTTCATTGTAGGTGTGGATGACGGCTCCGATGATGGTACGGCAGCGCTGCTGCGTTCCGTGTGTGACCGCGCGATTCGATTTGAGCAGAATCGGGGGAAGGGCGCTGCGTTGCGCGCAGGCATCGCGGTTGCGCTGGAGAACGATTGCGATGCCGTACTTTCGATCGATTCGGATGGCCAGCACGATCCCGCTTTTTCTCGGTCGCTGGTATCGGCCCTGGGCCAATACCACATCGCGATCGGAACGCGCGACCTCCAGGGTGAGCAGATGCCGAGGCGCCGGAGATTTGCGAACTTTCTGTCGACGGTGGCGACCCGCTTTGTGTCAGGCGGCGCAGTCGGCGACAGCCAATCCGGGTTCCGCGCCTTCCGGCGCGAGGTCATTGAGGAAATACAGGGCGTCGGTGACCGCTATGAATACGAAACTGATTTCATCATCCGTGCGGCTCGCGCAGGGTTCACCATTACGAACGTGCCTATTTCGACCATCTACGGACCGCCAAGTTATTTTCGCGAGTTTCGCGACGCCTTGCTCGTTATCCGCGTACTCGTGCGTCATCTTGGCGGCGCCTTGCGCAAGTACACGCCGCGGAGCGTCTCTTCAATCACGGACATGAAGTAATGCGTTTGCTCTGCACCAATGATGATGGAATCCTCGCCAAGGGTCTCGAATGCCTCATCGCGGCAGCAGAACCGCTTGGCGAAGTGTCTGTCGTGGCTCCAGACCGGGAGCAGAGCGCAACCAGCCACTCGCTGACATTGCATCATCCCGTGCGCCCGGTTTCCCGCGGCGAGCGTCGCTGGCAGGTCGACGGCACTCCCACCGATTGCGTGATGCTGGCAGTGGCAGCGCTGATGCCGGAGCGTCCCGATTTTGTGTTGAGCGGCATCAATCATGGCCAGAATATGGGCGAGGATGTTCTCTACTCGGGAACTGTTGCAGCAGCCATGGAGGGAATCTCCATTGGCATCCCTTCGATCGCGATCTCGTTTGCCGGCGGAGATTTGCGAGCGGACGTTTCAATGCTCGACGACCAGATCGGACCGCTTACTGCGTTACTCAAGCACCTCGTGACACTGCCGGATTTTCCTCGGGACACGCTGTTGAACGTGAACCTGCCGCCGCGCCGGGGAAGTGACATCGCGGGAGTACGACTTACGCGCCTTGGGCGGCGTGTGTATTCCGATTCGATAAGGAAGATGGAAGACCCATGGGGCCGGCCGATCTACTGGATTGGCGGAGGATCAATCGAGTGGTCCGGCCCCGAGAATTCCGACTTCCGCGCAATTGAAGAGGGTTACATATCGGTTACGCCGCTGCATCTCGACCTGACACATCACGCGATTCTCGACACGCCGGGAAGCTGGTGGCGCGACCAGTAGAACCTCAGGAGTACAGGGGCGCAAGGCGGCGGCTGGTGGAGTTGCTGCAGTCGCAGGGGATTCGCGACCTGTCGGTGCTGCACGCGATTGACGGCGTTGCCAGGCATCCGTTTGTGCCGACCGGCGTGCGTCACCGCGCATACGAGGATTCCGCGTTGCCCATCGGCAACGGTCAGACCATCTCGCAACCGTCTATTCACGCGCGCTACCTCGAGCTGCTGCGGTTGAAGGGCACTGAAAAAGTGCTTGAAGTGGGCACTGGCTCGGGCTATCAGACCGCGCTGCTTTCACGGCTCGCATCGCAGGTTTTCACGATCGAGCGAATAGCGCCGTTGCTCGACAAGGCGCGGGAAGTTCTGAGTCAGCTGGGTGCGAACAATATTTCGTTCATGCTCGGGGATGGCACGCTTGGCTGGAGACAGTTCGCTCCTTTCGATGCGATTCTGGTAGGTGCAGCTGCTCCTGAGGTTCCGGCGGCGTACACCGAGCAGCTCGCGGAAGGGGGCAGGCTGCTGATTCCGCTCGGTCAGCGGGATGAGCAGATTCTGAACCTGTTTACCCGAGTGGGTGATGAGCTCGAGAGAGAGGATATTGCGCCCGTGCGATTCGTGCCTCTGGTTGGAAAGCACGGATGGGAAGAATAGCGACATGGGTTTACGCCTGCATCCACCCTTTTTCGGCGGCGAAATCGATCTCATCGACCGATATCTCGACTCGCTTCCGTCGATCGATGATTTCCTCGAGGATCGGGCTGCCGCGGGCCAGTTCGCCCTTGAGCCGGAGCTCAATGCCGAGCTGGAGCTGGACGCTGACGGATGGGCGCTTGCTTCGTGGCAGTCATACGACTGGAGCGATGTCGCCCAGCTTGGAGCGCCGCAGGACGAGGCCGATGCAGAAGCGGCGTGGATTGCGACAGACTGGACTCCGGTAAGCAGCGAGGCGCACGATGCCTGGGGATTTCGCGGTACGCTCGGTACCAATCATCCAACCGCCGACGAAGTGGCGTTCGCCCTCGACGCTATCGCGCGGAAGATACGATCGGGAGAGCTGTCGATCGACCAGTTCAGAGGCACGCCACCGGAGGCTGCGGTTGCGGCGGCACTCGCGGCGATGCTCGAGCTTTGGCGCTGAAGGATGTCGGAGGCGCATATACGTGTGTCGGGGAGGGTCCAGGGAGTGGGATTTCGATGGTTCGTGCGAGTTGCGGCGCGGCGGCTCAGTCTCGCTGGCTGGGTGACCAACAGGCCCGACGGCAGTGTCGAAATTGCCGCGAGCGGGGGCGAGGAGAGTCTGGCACAGTTTCGGAGGGCGGTTCAGAGCGGCCCTGATGGTGCCCACGTTGTTTCTGTTGTCGACCTCGCACCGGTGACGGGGGAGCTGGAGTTTCCCTTCGCGATGCGAAAATGACGACCAGATTGCGTTATGGGCGACGACTCTTGCGGCGCGTGCGCGGAATTTCGCGAAGGGACCGTTTAAGATTGAGAGTTGTTCAGAACAATCGAGCCCTCGTAGCTCAGGTGGATAGAGCAGCGGTTTCCTAAACCGTTGGCCGGGCGTTCGAGTCGCCCCGAGGGCATTTCCCGAAGACGTTTCAGGCACTCGTGGTACCGCTCCGGAGCTCAGGTCTGGCTCGTGAAGTTGAGACACCGACGGCGCTCCGATATGTTCCTTGGAGCCAATGACAGCCGTGATTGAGCCGAGTGCAAAGACTTTTGAAGTTTCGGGCGCCGGCGCGGTCTCCCGAATGATCGCAAGTTCCCGACAAAAACCTCAGATAACGCGACGATGACCGAACCTGCAACTCCATATAAAACCCGCTCCAGCAGCACCGAGTCGATGAGCGATTGGCTTCAGCTCCACAACAAGCGGCTAACCCTGGGCGCGGTCGTCCTCATCGCCGCAACCGGCGGATTGTGGTTTTATAACCGCTCTCAGGATCTGAAGCACGAGCGGGCTGAGCGTGCCTATTATTCCGCCCAGCGATCCGTTTCTTCCGGCAATCTGCCCCTGGCCGAGTCTGACCTGAAAAAAATGGTCACGCGCTATGAGGGAAGTGATGGGGCAATCCAGGGCCGGCTCCTCCTCACCCGGGTGCTCTACGAACAGGGCAAGTACCAGGAAGGCGTCAATCAGCTGCGCGAGGCGGCGGACGGTGCGAGCGGGTCGAAAGAGTTTGGCGCCTCGGTTCACCTTGTGATGGCGGCGGGCTACGAACAGCTTAAGAAGTACGCGGAGGCTGGCGCTGCATATGAGAAGGCGGCAACGGCGGCTCGGTTCGATGCCGACCGACACCGGTATCAATCCTTTGCCGCGCGGTCGTATCAGCTTGCCGGGAAACCAGCCGATGCCAAGCGTTTGTGGACGCCGCTGGCGGAGGATTCAAAAAGCGTCGTGGCTGGCGAAGCGCGCGTTCGCCTCGGCGAGATGTCGGCAACTCCGCAGCCGAGGAGCTGACGCCAGTAAGCCGACGGGAATCCGCCACCCCTTCACAAACCGGGGGCGGGTTAGTACGTATAATATATGTTATGTAAACTCCAACTGATGATGGAATGTGGAGAACCGCCATCCTTCGGTTATTTGTTCCGCTTATAACTCGTTCGTTCTGTTTGTGTTACGACATGCGGCGTCGAAAACGCTTTAGCTGTGTGGCAAGTCAGATGACTCGTCGACACGTCTTCGGCACGAACCACCGCCGGCTTCGCTCGCTGTTGGCAGGATCCTATGGCCAAGCGCATCGCGGCACCTACATCGGTTCGTCGGCCGACGGCCCGTAGATACCCGGCAACGCAATGTCGTTCAGCCTCAGGTACACGGTTAACTGACCCCGATGGTGGATCATATGGTTCATCACGAAACCTCTCAGAACCGCGATCCTTGGCATTGCGAAGATGACATTGCCACCGTTCTTGAGCGCCCACGTCTCCATCAATGTGGCGTCCGACGCCCCCTCGATCGCCTCCCTGGCAGCCGTTCTGCTGCGCTCGAAGCCAGCGACAAGCTCCTCCGTCGTATCCGCCTTCGCACGCTCGAACTTCGCTCCGCCTGCAGGATTGAAGTCCAGCTCCGGCTGAGTAATCGTCATTGTTGCATAACCAGGCAACTCGGCGACATGAAGTGCCAGCTGGCCAAGGCTGAATGACTTTGGATGGGGTTTCCAGGAGGCATTATGCATCGGCACCCGCTCAAGAATCCGGCGAGTGTTTTCCATCTCGTGATCGAACTCACCCAGCAATGTCTGGTTGATCATTATCCAGCATCTCCACTGTCTGAAGTGTGTGACCCCGGGGTACGGCTGGTCTCGAATCCCTCCCGCAGCTGTCCCGCGAAAACGATATCGGCGCTTCCACGAAGAGACGGATACCATGATCCTTCGTCCCGGCGTATCGTCACAGCGAGCATTCGCCCCGAGCGCGTCTCGAGCGTAACAGGTGACGATGCCATTCCCCATTCGGTGAGGAGAATAGCCGCGGCGACAGCGCCAGTGCCGCATGCGAGCGTCTCTCCCTCAACGCCGCGCTCGTAGGTTCTCATCCTCCAACTGCCGCCCGGAGACGAAGCGACAAAATTCACGTTAGCACCGTCCCGAAGCGAAGAATCTCGCCGGATTTGCGACCCCCGTCCACGCACATCCACGGCGTCCAGATCGTCCACTACGATTACCACATGGGGAACGCCCGCCCGCGCAAATCCCATCGCTGATTCAGCCGGCCGGCGTTCGATCCTCGTAACTATCCCGTTCACTTCGGTGACCGGGGCGAGGTCGATCTCTGGCAGCCCATCCACCATGCGCGCGTTCACCACCCCGGAGTCCGTCTCGATCGCGAGCTCAGCGCCGACAACCATCCCCTGCTCGTGTGCCAGTCTCGTGGCACATAGCGTCGCATTCCCGCACAGTTCGCCGAGCGAGCCGTCGCTGTTGTAGTAGCGAATAGCGATAGTGTTGCTGGACTTTCCCCGCAGAAATACAACGCCGTCCGCGCCCACGCCCGTGCCGCGCGCACAAAGCGCACGCACGGCAACAGATGTTTCGAGTCCGTCTACGCTGCCCGGACGGGCCTCCAGGAACACAAAATCATTCCCGGATCCACTCATTTTGAAAAAATCGCGACCGCTCACATCAGCATCTTTGCCCAGGCGGGGCGCGCTGCTCATACCCGGCCCGCGATCGACCACCACCTGAGGCGCCACACCATCAGGACGGCCTCACGGACAATCTGTTTGGACATCTTGCTTGATCCTTCAGTCCGGTCGACGAAGACGATCGGGATTTCGACAATGCGGAATTTCTTTTTCCAGACCCTGAACGTCATTTCGATCTGAAAGGCATAACCATTTGATTTCACGGCAGTTAGGTCGATTGCCTCAAGGACTTTCCGCCGGAAGCATTTGAAACCACCGGTGGCATCGAAGATCTGAAGCCCCGTCACCCGCCTTGCATAAATGTTGGCTGAATAGCTGAGAAACAGCCGGCTCATGGGCCAGTTCACTACATTGACCTGCCCATTCTGATATCGCGATCCAATCACCAGATCAGCACTCTCGATGGCTTTGAGGAACAGCGGAATCATCTCGGGCGCATGAGAAAAGTCTGCGTCCATCTCGAACACCAGCTGGTAGTCGCGCTCCAACGCCCACTTGAACCCGGTCAGGTATGCCGTTCCCAGTCCCATCTTTCCAGCGCGATGAAGACAGTGTACTCGCGGTTCGGAGGCGGCAACTGAATCGACGATCGCGCCGGTCCCGTCGGGAGATCCGTCGTCAACGACAAGGATATCGATCGAAGCATTCTGGGACAGCACCGCCGGAATCAAACGCGCGATATTGTCCTTTTCATTGTATGTGGGGACTATCACCAGCGCTCGTTCAGCCACGCTTCCTCCGTTCTGCCACGACGCCTGCAACGGTCAACGCCAGCGCCAACGCGAGAGCCACGAATGTAATCAGCTTTCCGCGCTCGTAGGGTTCGCTATGAAATGCCAGGTCTACACTTGTTGCGCCGACAGGCAGTTGAACGCCCATCAGTGAATAGTCAGCGCGGCCGACCACAGCGGGTTTTCCATCGGCGGTAGCCCGCCATCCAGGGTAGTAATTCTCGGATATCATGAGTGCAGCGCCTGCGGGCGCCGGTGCAGAAAGCCGAATTGACGCCTTTCCGGGGGCGTAACTAGTGACCGTGGTGGAGATTGGCAGCGGTTCAGGTAGCGCCGCCAGGTTCGCTACCGCCGTGACAGGCACATCGGGCCCGAAAAGGGCCGCGCGTCTGACATCGAAGCGAGGGTCGAGTATCGTCTGGCCTACCGCTTCATCTTCCGCCTTGACGATCACGGGAGTGACCCAGGCATATGGGTTTTCTCCCGGAAGCCGATAGAGGAATACGGTCACGCCGGCCGCATCTGTCACCGGTCCCACCACCAGCTGCGCACCCGGGACCTGTGATCCCACATCCGGCACGTTGGTAAGGAGGAATCGCACGTTGAGAAGCTTCCAGACGTTCGGATTGAGAACCTGCTGATATCCCTGATCCTTCTGCAACAGCTCGTTGTAACGCCCGAGCTGATTGCCATGATAGCCGAGCACTGTTCGGATATCGTGGATCATCAATCCGTCTCCAATCAGGTTGGGGTCTCGGCCCGACCGAACGAATTCAACGGCTAGCACACGTACCGGCTGGCGCTCTGACTTGATATGGTCGATCGCAGGATCGGTGGCGTAGACAGTGGCGGCGGGCTGAGAAAAAATCCAGTAGTGCCGCATCACGGTCCACAGATCCACTGCAACCAGTGCCACGAACGCCCACCCTGCAACTCGTACCGAGAACTTTCCCCGCTTGAAGTAGAGTATTAGCGCGACGGCGGCTACCACGAATGCAAACGATCGCCATGCTCCCAGGATCATCTGCAGTGAGTTCGCGTCGACGCTATCGACAGCCGCATCGGGGGCCAGCGTTTGCGCGATTGCCGTCAGTGCGCCGGTCGAGCCGAGCAGGACGACCAGTCCTGAAAAGACGAGCCAGCCGACTGCGTAGCGGCGGCTCACTTCCCCGCTCAGAATTCTTTCAACCCCCGCTGCGGAGAGAAAAGCCAGAGCGAGGGTCCCAACGAAGAAGACTGTCTCAGGGGCGCGGAAATATCTGGTGCCCGGCACCAGCGCATACGGAATGCGGTAAAACGGGGTGTCGCCACCGAATGCCCAAAGCGTCGAGATGACAAAAGTCAGCCCCCAGAACAGGAGCTGACCCCTGGCCGGGTCGCGGCGGTATTTCGAGAAGGCCGCGCCGGCAACGACGAGCACTACCACCCCGATGTAGTCGCTGTGAAAATGAATACCGTTCTCGCCCCAGTAGGCATCGAGCATACCCGTGAACTGCGGCAGGTACGCATCAAAGATTTCCTTCAGTGGCCACGCATAAGACGTTGCGGTGGAATAGTCTGAGATGCCGCCGGCTCGTGGAGACCAGGCGACGTACTCTCTCACCGGGAGATATTGAATTGCCCCCATCGCCATGCCGAGGATCACCGCTCCCAGCGCCCGTGCGAGCCTGACGAACGCATCTCTTCGCTCCAGTGACCCCCGTTTCACCGTCGATACAGCGAGGAAAATTGAGTAGGCGCCTGCCGCGAGAAGGAGGTACTGGAGCAACTGCGGGTGCGGGCTGAGCACGGCAAGGCCGATGACAACCGCCAGCACTCCCCAGCTCCATTTCATTCCATCGCGAAGTCCGCGGGTAAGCATCCACAGGGAGAGGGGCAACAGTGCGCTTACATAGAGCTTGCCGTCATGGCCGGGCGAAACCAGTGAGGCGAGTTGACCGCTCATCATGTAGGCGATACCGCCAAACAGCGAACCGAAAAATCCGAATCCGCTTACGCGCAGGAAGTGGTAAGTGAAAAGGCCCGCGAGAAACATGTGGATGATGAATGACCACGTCATGGCAACGTCGGTTGGCATCAACATCCGCAACAAAAAAGTCGGGTAAAAAATGTCGCCGTGCATTGCCGCAACGAATGGGAGGCCGCCGAACAGATACGGGTTCCACAGCGGGAACTGCCCCAGTGCCTGCAGCGTGCTCGCTCCAAACTCGCGGAACGCGTAGCCGGCAATGAACTGGTCGCTGTGCGGCCCGGCCAGAAATTTCCCCCCGAGTGCAGGATAGGCCAGCACCATCGTGCAGACGGCGTAGGTCAGCGCTGCCCAGATCCCGCCCCACCGAGGCTCCGCCGTGCCGGCGGCGTTCACGTCAGAACGCGAAGGTGGCTTGCGAGCCGATGACGATGAAGGGCTATCCTGCGCGATAGTCGCACTGCCGCCGGTAGTTTCTGCCATTATATCAATTGGTTGAGCTGGACCCCCGCCGGATGGCGAGGTATGCTAGGCCGGGCAGCAACTCGACGACGGTTAGCCAGAGCCGGGATGCGATTGCGATGGTCAGTGCATCCGCCTGGCTGGAAAGTCCAAGGCGCAGCATGCCAGCGACCATTGCTCCCTCGCGCACTACAGCACCGCCCGGTGCGAAAAGCGCAAGAAAACCAATGATGTACGATGCGGCGTAAACTGCGACGTAAGAAGTTGTCGCGCCAGCCGCTTCCCCAAGGACGCCCCGCACAAAAAACTGAAACGCAATTCCGTACGCAACCCACGAAAGAGCCGCACTTGCAAATGTGCCCCAGATTGTCGCACTGCCAAGTGCGGGAACGGTCACTTCCCTTCCGAAGAGCCGCGCCGTCCGGCGAACGATCACGGGCAATACATAAGGAGTGGCGGCAATGGAGGCCAGCATGGCCCCGCCGATCAGCGCTGCCAGCCACGGGCGGTCGACGGCCTGCGCGCCAGTCACGAGTACAACCCCGATTCCTGCCGCGATGCTTACGATCTGAATGAGAATGGAGGATCCGGCCGCCGCCACCGGAGAAACCGAATTGTCCCGGGCCATCATGCTCATCGCCGCGATCGACCAGATCTTCCCCGGGATGTACTTGCCAAGGTTCGATATGAACCAGATGCGAGAGGCTGTACGGAAAGAGAGATCAGCCGACCACGCCACCAGCAGCCTTCGCCAAGTCTCGATGAGGAGCGCGTAGGTCAGGAAGACGATGACGGTCGCGCCCGCAACCCAGCTCCATCGGATTTGCAGATGCTGGAGTCCGCCTGCCGCTTCGCTCCATTGGCCGCGGAGCGAGTGCCACGCAAACCAAAGCACTGCCAGAGCGAGTATCCACTGCGCTGCAACAAAGGCGTTGCGCTGATTCCGGTTCAAGACTTCGGCCCGGCAGCATCGCGGTAGATGGCGGCGTACCGGCGCGCGGCGGGCGCTGGCAGGAACAACTCGCTGGCTGCAATCCTGCCCGCTTTCCCAAAACCGATTGCCTCCGCCGGGCGTGCCAGAATACGCATCATCGCCGCAACAAGCTCGTCCAGGTCAGCCGGGGAAGCTAAAAGCCCGGTCCGCTCGTGCTCGATAACATCGGTCAACCCGCCAGATCGGAATGCAATTACCGGCGTCTCGCACATCAATGCTTCAGCGGCAACCAGGCCGAGCCCCTCGTCAATCGAAGGAACGATGAGCGCTGTAGCTGCCCGGTAAAGTGCCTGCAGAAAGCTCTGGTTCAGTTGCCCGTGCCACGTGATTCGGCCGTGCAGTCCGCTGGCTGCGGCTAACGCTTTCAACTCTCGATCGTCCGGTCCGTTCCCCACAACATCGAGCTCAACGCTGTCATCCAATCGCGCCATTGCGTGCAACAGGTGTTGCAATCCCTTTTGCCTGTTGAGACGGCCCACAAAAAGAAACCGACTCACCTTGCGCAAGCCGCCCGGACTGAACTTCTCGGCTGCAATGGGCATCGGCGCAACAATGGGAGAGATACCGGGCACGATCGCGATGACTTCCGCGGCCAGCCAGCTCGACACAACTGTCACGCGCGATGACCGGCGCATCACGTTACGGAACAACGGCTGGCTAACGTGGATGCTCCGTGCGAGCCGGACATCGGTGCCGTGCATGGTCGTCACCAGCGGCGCGCGCGAATATCGCGAAACCGCTGCGCCAAGTACCCCTGACGGGAACCACCAGTGCGCATGAATCACGTCAGGCGCAAATCGGCGCTGCGCGCCCAGCGACTTCGCCAGACCGGCGCCCATATAGCCGAGCAGCGCGAGTCTCGCGGTCCATGAACCGGCCACATCCTGCGCCATAGTGCCGGTGTACGCGAGCGTTTCGAGCGAGTGAGGGGCGTAACGGAACCGCTCTACAGGAATGCCGTCAACGGATTCTGACTCCTTCAGTCCCGGAGCCGCCGGTGCGATGACGTGAACGTCGACATTCTCGTCGCGGAGGGCCGAGGCAAGCCGATGAAGAAACGAACCGGCCGCGTCGCCGGCAAAGCGCGGGAACGAATGGGTGAGAAAGAGAACTCTCACCAGCTATCGGGTCAGGTTTCCGTCCCTTCCCTGCGCCAGCTCCTCGATTCGCGCGCGAAGCTCGCGAGTCTCTGCGCGTTGTGCGGCAACAAGTTCTCCGATGAAGCCAGTGGCGAAGAAAACGCTTCCAAGGATGAGACAACTCTGAATCAACGTCCACACGGCCCGCACCCCTTCATCCGCGAAAATCAGCCATAGCAGCGCTGAAATACCCGCGAGAACGCCAATCAGGAAAAGTCCGGCGCCAAGCATCCCGAAAAGCAGCAACGGCTTTTTGGCAAATCTCAGCTCGAACCACACCGCCAGCATGTCGATCACGCCAACCGGAATTCTACAGAGCCCGAACTTGGATTTGCCCGCGTGCCGGGGGTACAGCGGCACCGGAACTTCGGTCACAGAAAAGCCCTGTGCGACGGCCATGACTACCATGTAGCGGTGCCAATCCGGGCGTGCGGGCAGAGAGTCCATCACTTCCCTCCGATACGCCTTTACCGAATTGAGGTCGCGAACCGGGACATTGAACAGAGACCGGCTGAGTTTGTTGTACACTCCTGAAACGAACGCTTTCTCGTACTCACCTTGCTTGTACCCGGTCACCATGTCCGAAGCACCGGCAATGATGGGAGCAACGAGCCTGGGAATGTCTTCAGGCAGATACTGGAGATCGGCCGGATAGAAGACGAGAATCGACCCGCGAGCATTCAGGTAACCCGTCCGAAGAGACTCGGCGATTCCGCGCCTCACGCGGTGACGGGCCGGATGAAGGAACGCATACCGGGCGGCGAGAGACTGAAGTACCTCCCAGGTACCGTCGATGGAACCGTCGTCAACCACAATCACCTCGTACTTCCCTGGTTCGCTGGCCAAGGTCGCCGCCGCCTGTTCCATGAATAGCGACAGATTATCGGCTTCATCCTTTGCCGGGACGAGTACGCTGACGACCGGCACACCGGTGCGAGGCGTGAGCGGCGTACCTCCTGTAAACGGGGCAGGATCGACCTGCAACGCGGTCATATCCGTTTGCGCATGCGGGCTGAGAGCACTCCAAGTTGATCGCGGTATTTGGCGACAGTGCGTCTCGCGATCTGCACGCCGTCCTCCCGGAGAATGTTGACGATCGCCTGGTCTGTGAGCGGATGCTTGGGATCCTCATCCTGCACGAGTTTTTCGAGTTGAGCCTTGATGCCTCGTGCGGATACGTCATCACCGTCCGTTGTTGCGAGCCCTGAGGAAAAAAAGAATTTCAATGCCAGCACACCCCGGGGTGTCTGAACGAACTTCTCGTTCGTCACGCGGCTCACCGTTGACTCGTGCATGTTGATCACTTCAGCGACCTCGCGAAGAGTCAAAGGCTTGAGAAACTGTACACCCTTCTCGAAGAACTCCCGCTGACGGTCGACGATATAGTTCATGACCTTGAGCATGGTCTGCCGTCGCTGCTCGATGGCCTGGATCATCCAGTTCGCAGAGTTGAGCTTGTTCGAGATGAATTCCTTGTTCTCGCCTTCGAACTTCTTCTTGTCGCGCGCGATCTCCTGGTAGGCGCGACTCAGTTTGAGACGGGGTAGATTGGCGTCATTCAGAAAGATGTGATAGTGGCCGTCGATCTTATCGACGATGAGATCGGGAATTATATAATTTTCGTCGCCCGACCTGAAACGCAGTCCGGGTTTCGGATCGAGCTTGGCTATCTCGTCAGCAGCTTTCTGCACGTCGGTGGCGGTGATTCCAAACCGCTTCGAAATCTCGCTCCAGCGATGAGCGATGAGCTCATCGAAGCAATCGTGGACCAGCCGATATGGTACTGACTGGTTGAGGCCGGCTTCCTCGAGCTGAAGCAACAGGCATTCGCGAAGGTCCCGCGCCCCAACGCCGGCGGGATCAAGTTCCTGCACCGTCTTCAGCATCGCTTCGCCGTCGGCCGTCGTGTAGAGCGGGATGTCCGCCATCTCACGATCGTTTTCCTCTGCCGCGTGAGTGATCAGCTCGTTGAGCACTCTGACGATATCTTCAATCGTGGAGGCGAGATAGCCGTCGTCATTGATGTTGCCCAGCAACTCGTCGGCGAGCAGAAGCTCGCGGGGATTCAATGCGAGCAGGCTCACCTGCTCGCGCAGGTGGTCACTCAGATCGCGAGTCGCTACCGTGACCGGCTCGTAATATTCGCGCTCTTCGTATTCTTCACGTCGCCCCCCGGCAGTATCGAATCCGTCGAGAAGAATTTCTTCCCAGTCGATCTCGTCGCCCCGTTCTTTCTCCTCCGGGTTTTCGGCGGGTGCTTCCGGCTCGGCTTGATCGTCCTCTTCTTCATCTTCCTGGTCGACAAGATCGAGGAACGGGTTGTTGAGGAGTTCCTGTTTGAGGTGTTGCTGCAGGTCGAGCAGCGGCATATAGAGCAGGTCCATCGCCTGGTACAGCCGCGGGTTGATCTTCAGCTCCTGCCTGAGCTGTGTGGACTGACTCATTCCGGGCTTCAATGCGCGGCTCCTGCTGACGGCATATTGGAAAAACGATCGCGCAGTCGCGCGGTGAGCGTCGGACCGAGGTAGATGTCCGCGACCGTGTCGTCGAACACCAGCTCTCGGACGGTGCCCGAAACCTTTACCTGGCCGTCAAACATAATGTACGCACGGTCGACGATATCCAGTGTCTGCTCGACATTGTGGTCGCTGATCAGCACCCCGATACCCCGGTGGCGGAGGCCGGCGACGATGGTTTGAATGTCGTGTACCGCGATGGGATCGACGCCAGCGAAGGGCTCGTCGAGCATCATGAACTTCGGATCGGTAACGAGCGCGCGCGTTATTTCGAGTCTCCGCCGCTCACCGCCCGATAGTGTATAGGCCTTGCTCTTCCGGAGCCGCTTGATGCTCAGTTCATCGAGCAGCGTTTCGAGCCGGGAGCGACGCTCGACCTTTGACAGCGGAAGCGTTTCCAGAATGGCGAGGATGTTGTCTTCGACAGAGAGTTTTCTGAATATCGAAGGTTCCTGTGACAGATAGCCGATACCCTTGCGGGCTCGCTTATACATCGGCATCCCGGTTATATCCTGATCGTCCAGCAGAATCCGGCCGGCTTGCGGATCGATGAGCCCGACGATCATGTAGAACGTGGTGGTCTTCCCCGCGCCGTTGGGCCCGAGAAGACCGACAATTTCGCCCTGTTGCAGTTTCAGCGCGACATTGTTGACAACCGCTCTTCGCCGATAGCTTTTCACGAGGCCACGCGCCTCGAGAATGCTCCCGCGCGGCGGAGGAATGGTTTCGCCGGGCGCCTCGATTTCAATCTGGCCAGCGGCATCACGAAGGCCATCTGCGATCTCGCCGCGGTGCGCCCCGACCTCACTCCAGAGAGGCTCGGCAACACGGATGCTTGCGCCTTCTGCGTCGAGGTCGTCAGGGGGCTGGAGAAGCACACCATCGCCAGTGAGACGAGGCAGTATCGAAGTCGCCAGGTAGCTATGCACTTCGTCGAGGCCGAGCCGTCCCGCCTCACGCTCGGCGTCCTTGCCGTCGGCACGCATCGTCCGCAGAAATTCATCGCGATATCGAATGACGACGTCGTGAAAACGCGCTGAGCCCGAGGCATCGGCTTCGCGGATAATTGCGCCCAGGGCGATGGACATCGAACGTTCATCGCCAGAAAGATTCCGGATGATCTCAAGAATGCGTGCTGGCAGATCCGGCGAATTCACTGAATGCGCCTGCGTATGGGAGTCGCGGGTGTGCGCGTCGGAGCCGGTGCAGGTGTCTGGCTGCCGCGACCCGGTGCAGGTGTTTGAGTGCCGCGGCCGGGTGCAGGTGTCTGGACGTCGCGCGCCGGTAAAGGTCCGTCCGGTTGCGCGCCGCGAACGTTCCCGATCGTCGGTTCGAGGTAGAGGCCGCTGGCCTGATCTAGAACGCTGACGACGTTCACCGCCTTGTCCGCGAACAGTATGGTGATCACCCGTCCGCGGACGTAGTTGATGTTCGGCTGCCGAATTCCGGGAGTGTTGCCGGCGATCTGATAGAAAGATCTTGCATTACCTGTCGAAACGATGCGCTTCGCCTGCGGTCTTCTTGCAGTGTCGGCGGCCGGGATGCTGTCAAACTCCGCAACAATGGTGTCACCGCGGATCCAGTCCCGTTCACGCGTTGCAAGACGGATGGTGTCGGTGTTGCTATTGGCGTAAGCATCTCCCGTTGCCCGAACTTCGCGAAGGCGTTGCGAAGGCATGATAGCATCAATCGAGTCAGCCGTTATTTCGCGCTCGGGCGAAAGCGCACGGGCGCGGGACTTTCCCCATGCTATCACACGCTGAAGCTGACGGGCATCGATTCTGAGGTCGACGGAATCGGCCAGCAGCTCGAGGTCCTGGCTGAGAGCGTGGCCTTTTGGCGTGGCAACGACGCGCTGCAGCTCGCGGTTGCGGCTAAACAAGTCAATCACTCCGCCGCTCAGCGTGAACGGACGATCACGCCTGCTCTCGATCGACGGTGTCATCATCAGGCGCGCAAACTCCCGCGAGCCGTCAAGAAAAGCTGAGTCTCCCCTGGCGATGAGGTCGGGGCGGTTGATCTCAACTTGCCCTGACGCGTAGACAAGCTCATCACCCTCAGCGACAATCCGGTTTGCCACGACGTCGACGGGCTCTCCCGGCTGTCCAACCGTGGTCCGCTGTACAAGTGACATCCGCGGCCTGCCGGAAGCCTCAGTCCGCGCCAGCGCCCTCGTCGGCGACACGCGATAGTAATCAGCGTTGGGGCCGCGCATGGTGGTCCCGCTTTCGAGCCGCACATCGACGTTTCCCTCTGCATGCAGGCGGTCTTCCAGCTGGTAGTATGTCATCCGGTCGGAATTGACTCTGGCCCTTGTCTCGTTATACCGAACGCTTCCAACGAGGTAGAGGACACTAAGATCACCGTAGTATTCCGCGCTGTCGGCATTAATCGTATTGTCCTGACCCTGACAACGATATGTTACGCCGCCCCCCTGAAATACGTTGTACCGCTTGCTTGGCAGCTCGAGGGCGGTCGTGCGCGTATTGCCGCTCGGCGATTCATACTGCAGGAGGCACTGTCGCGGCGCCTGGGAGTGCAGCACGGGGGCCGTCGTCACTGACAGCACCATTCCAGTGACCGCCAATACCAGGCTCGTGGAAACACGCGCCTGCAGGCAGTACGCAAACGCTCGATCAGTTCTCGTCATTGTCCGGGAAGCGTGACCATGCCGGTGCTGCCGCTTCTCGTTTTGAGGATGCGAACATTCTGCATATTGGGATCCGATTTGAAGCCTACACCTTCAAGGCTCCGTCCGGGTTCGGTGAGCGAAAATACACTGTCGCTCGAAATCTCATTCAGCTGCTGGTCGAATTTCAGCTCCGGTGTCACCAGGCGGCGACCTTCCTCCGTGATGACTGTGACGCTGTCGCGGGCGACCATGTTCCCGAAGCGGCTGTTGTACGTTCCCCGCCTCGATGTCAGAAAAGAATCGCGCGCACCTGTCAATGTGAAGAATGTCGTCTCCACGCCGCGTAGCTCCACTCTGGTATTGTCATCGAAGAAATACGCAGTATCGGCCAGCAGCTCGGCGCGTGACAACCCCTTGTCGGTGATATTGAAGCGCGCTCCGTACATGACCTGTTCGGCCGAATCAGCCAGCGTCGTTCGCCGGCTGATAGGGGGCTGTGTCCTTTCGTCGCAAGCCAAGAGGCCGGTCGCGAGCAGAGCGGCGAGAGCAGCCGCGGCATGGCTGATACGTCGTTTCATACGACGCCCGCACGCATAAGATCATGAAGGTGGATCACTCCCACCAGTTTTCGACTCTCATCGATTACAGGCATCGAGATAATACCGCGCTGTTCCATCCTGTACACAACGGCACTCCCAAGCTCGTCATTTCGCGCCATTGCCGGTTTCACAGTCATCACGCTGCTGACCAATACAGGCATGACGTTGTCCTCGCGCTCCATCAGCCGGGTGAGATCGCCGGAAGTAATGACTCCAGCAACACTGCCGTCATCACCGGCAATCACCGCGATACCCCGCCGTTCAGCCAGCTGGACAACGGCCTCGCGCATCGTTGCGCCTGGCGGAAGCACAGGCACGAGCGCACCTGTCACCATCACATCCTGAACCTTTGTGAGCAGCTTTCGTCCGAGCGCGCCGCCGGGATGAAGTCGCGCAAAGTCGTCCGCCTTGAATCCCTTCTCCTCGAGCAGCGCAACAGCGAGGGCATCTCCCAGCGCCAGTGCCACCGTTGTGCTCGTGGTTGGAGCGAGATCGTGAACGCATGCTTCTTCCCGAACCCAGGCATCCAGCGATACGTCCGTATGACGCGCGAGTGAGGAGTGCCGGTCGCCGGTGATGGCAATGGTGCACACGCCAAGTCGCTTTAGATGATCGAGCAGCGCAACCAGCTCCTCGGATTCTCCGCTCTTGGAGATGAGAATCGCCACGTCCGATGAACCGACTATTCCAAGATCTCCGTGCAGACTCTCCGACGGGTGCAGGAATGTCGCCGGCGTCCCAGTGGAAGTGAGCGTCGCGGCGATTTTCCGGCCGACGAGACCCGACTTCCCAACCCCCGATACAATCGCGCGACCAGTCGACCGCGCGAGAATCTCGACAGCGCGAACGAAACTCTCGTCGATACGCCTCTCGCTCTCTTCCAGCGCCTCGCGCTCCATACGGATGACGCGGCGCCCCCGCTCTATGATCTCGTCTGCCTTCATTCCCCGACGCTTTCCCAAATGGCGACGAGCTTGTCGAGCAGCGATTCAATCTGAGACAGTGGCAGCATGTTCGCTCCGTCGCTCGGCGCGCTAGCGGGATCGGGATGGGTTTCGATGAATATTCCATTTGCTCCCGCCGCGACGGCCGCAAGGGCCAGCGTCGGAATGAACTCCCGGGCGCCACCGCTGGCCCCGCCTTCTCCCAGACCCGGACGCTGAACGCTGTGAGTCGCGTCGAAGATGACGGGTACACCGGTAGCGTCTCTCATGCGGCTGAAGCTCCGCATGTCGACGACAAGGTCGCCGTAACCGAAGAAAGTTCCTCTCTCGGTAACGGCAATTTCTGCCGTCACACGTGGTTGTGATCCGCGAACCTTGTCGACTGCTCCCAGCATTCCTTCCGGATGAAGCCACTGCCCTTTCTTGACATTTACCGGCTTCCCGGTGCCACCAGCCGCTTGAAGCAGATCTGTCTGCCGGCACAGGAAGGCCGGGATCTGAAGCGCATCGACGACTTCCGCCACAGCCAGGCACTGCTCCGGTAGGTGCACGTCGGTAATTACGGGCAGCCCGGTTTCATCACGAACCTTTTTCAATGCTTCCAGACCGGCCTCGGTGCCAGGTCCGCGTGCTGCCCCGCGATTGGATCTGTTGGCTTTGTCGAAGCTTGCCTTGAAAACAATCCCGCCCGGCACCCTCGAACTCAAGCGTTTGAGCTCCTCGGCGACCAAAAGGTTCAACGTATCGGTTTCGACGACGCACGGCCCTGCGATCACGAAAAGCCTGTCAGCGGGGAACAGCTGGCTCATCTAGTCGGCCGCTTCCATAACAGCACGCTTGCGTTCGGCGCGTGAGCCCTTGCCATCGAGCGCCGCGGCAATGAAGCTTGCGAACAGCGGATGAGGGCGCGTTGGCCGCGATTGAAGCTCGGGATGAAACTGGCACCCGATGAACCACGGATGGGTCTGCAGCTCTACAATCTCGACCAGCGATCCGTCCGGCGAGAGACCGCTGAGCGTCAGGCCATGCTCGACAAACGTGTCGCGATACGCGTTGGAGACCTCGTACCGGTGTCGGTGACGCTCACTTACCTGCGGGCTCCCGTATATCTTAGCGGCACGGGTGCCCGTGCCAAGACTGCACGGATACGCCCCCAGCCGCATGGTCCCGCCCATGTCGGTGATGTGCTGCTGAGTTTCCATGAGCGACACTACGGCATTTCCGCACTCCGGCTCGAACTCGCTCGAATGGCTGTCGTCCAGCCCTATGACGTTCCGCGCGAACTCGATAATCGCCGTCTGCATGCCGAGGCAGATTCCGAAAAACGGGAGACCCGATTCGCGTGCATAGCGGATTGCCTCAAGCATCCCGTCGATTCCGCGGACGCCGAAGCCGCCAGGGACGAGAACCCCATGAAAGTCGGCGAGCAGCTCGCGCGTGCGCTCACGGCCGGTGAACATGTCGCTCGCCAGCCACGAAATGTCCACGCCCGCATTGCTGGAGATGCCACCATGAATCAGGGCTTCCTGCACACTCTTGTATGAATCGATGAGCTCGGTGTACTTGCCGATCACAGCAATTTTCACCCGCGCGCCGGGGGCGATGATACGATGTACCATCGATCGCCACGTGGAAAGATCCGGAGCTTTCCGACCCAGCAACCCGAGGCGGTGCATCACCCGTTCGTCCAATCCCTGTTCGTGAAAAGTGATCGGAATCTGATAAATCGTCGGGACATCCCGGCTCTCGACCACTGCCCCGAAATCGACGTTGCAGAACAGTGCGATCTTGCGTTTCACCTCTTCGGAGAGCGCCCGCTCGCTGCGGCAGATTAGAATGTCCGGCTGAATTCCGATTTCCATCAGCTCCCGTACCGAATGCTGAGTCGGCTTGGTTTTCACCTCACCGGCGGCCGCGATGTAGGGCACCAGCGTCAGGTGAATGAAGATCGCGTTCTCGCGCCCGATTTCATGACGGAACTGACGGATCGCCTCCAGAAACGGCAGCGACTCGATATCTCCAACAGTGCCGCCGATCTCGACGATCACCACGTCGCTCTCCGGCGCGAGCCGCTTCATGGCGGTCTTGATCTCATCCGTGACGTGGGGAATCACCTGGACCGTGGAACCCAGATATTCCCCTCGCCGTTCCTTCGTGATCACGTTGAGATAGATTCGGCCGGTAGTGACATTATTTGCCTGCGCCAGCGAACGATCGATGAAACGTTCGTAGTGCCCGAGGTCCAGGTCTGTTTCAGCACCATCGTCGGTGACGAAAACCTCCCCGTGCTGAAAGGGCGACATCGTCCCCGGGTCGACATTCAAGTAAGGGTCGAACTTCATGATCGTGACGCGCATGCCGCGTTCGACGAGAAGCCGTCCGAGTGACGCAGCGGCGATTCCCTTCCCCAGCGACGAAACCACGCCGCCGGTGACAAAAATGTACCGGGTCTGCTGTTTGGACTGTGATTGCATGTGAGTTATCGCTCCCCGATGAATTCCAGCCAGCGCGCGTTGGCGCGCGCCAGGTCGTCTTCCGTGTCGATGCCGCTTGCGGGTGTTTCCCTCGCAATGGCCACTCCCATTGGAATGCCTGCCGCCAGCGGCCTGAGTTGCTCGAGCCGTTCGGCCTTTTCAAGTGGATGAGGCGGAAGCGCAACCCACTTCGCCAAAGCGTTGCGGGAATAGGCATAGACGCCAATGTGCTGAAGCATCACTGGAAGTCCTTCAGCGGACTCGGGGTCGCGGACAAATGGAATGTGTGCCCGTGAGAAATAGAGCGCGCGCCCATCGTCGGCGACCACAACTTTCACGACATTCGGGTTATCACCAATGTCGCTGTTGGCGGGGGAGGCGGAAGTGCCAAGTTCAAACCGCCCTGAAGTCACCATCTTGATGGCTCCGTCAATAGCCGCTGGCCCGATGAACGGCTCGTCGCCCTGGATGTTGACGATTGTCTCGAAGTCGGCGAATTGCGGCATGGAGGCAACTTCGGCGACCCTTTCCGATCCGGTCGTATGCTGGTCACTGGTCATGACGCATTCGGCACCTTCGGCACGCACGGCGCTGGCAACGGTCTCGTCGTCGGTTGCCACCACGAGAAGGGTGTCGGTAAGACCCATTGCGGCAACCCGCTGCCAGACGCGGACAATAAGCGGGGCGCCCGCCAGAAGCCGGAGCGGTTTACGCGGTAACCTCACCGCACCAAGCCGGGCCGGAATTACCGCCAAGGTCTTCATCTGTACCGACAGCCCGCGGCGCGCGATGCAAAAGTCACGCCAGTAAATATAGACGCGGCAACGGGTTGCAGCAATGAAACGGTCTATGGGCTAGCGTGCGCTAGAGCGTGAGCGACACCCCAAGCGAAAACGCGCTTTTCTTCGAGAAGCTCGTTTTCCGATAGTTCGGATCGATGTGATATTCGGCTTTGAGGAGCCGCACACCGATGCCGACACCGATGTTCTGGACCAGGTCGGGCATGCCTCCCACTTCAGCGCCGCCCGCGGCGTACCGGGCGCTCAGTATAGGCGAGCCAACGAATGGAAGCACCGGGCGAGTGAGAGGTATGGTGTACTCGCCTTCGACGTAGACGAGATTGTCACCGCCAAGTGCGAGCAGGTCTACGGTCGCCAGCGTGCCTGCGCCTCCCAGGTAGGCAAAACGCTGGGGAGGCGCGTCGTTGCCGGGTGTCACGACTGCGTGTCCGCGGAACGCAAATCGCTGCGTGCCGAAAGTCGGAAACCCCGCCTTGCTGCCAAAAGTGAGCTGCGTGAAACTGCCGGCGGTCTCGGATACAACGCCTGTGCACGCCAGCGTGCCAGCGCATTGCGGCAAGCCTCCGCGCACGGTGTCGAATCGAAGGCTTTCCGAAGGCCCGTCAAGCCCTGCTTCAACCCTGGTGTCGAAATTGAAGGTGGTGAGATCCCGCTCGTAGCCCACGTCAACGCGGCCAAGTGCCGACGAGATACGTCCGCGCGACACAGCAGGGTTCGGTCGCAGCATTTTCAGGCTGTCGTTTCGTCCGAGAACGCTGAACGGCGCTGACGAATGGGCGATTGGCGAGCCGGTCGACCACGCTTTTTCGGTGAGCGCACCTACCGACGGAGTTATGGTATAGTCGGTTCTTGTGATGCGCCGGCTGTAGCGGGCTACAGCACGATCGGCGCGGAAATAGTTACGCGCATCGCTCCCCACGAAAAACACAGCCGCGGAGTTGATCAGATCAGACCTGATCCAGTCGTCGTTCGTTATCGTCGATCGTCCGGCACCGATCTCGATCTCATCGCGGTCGGACAAGCGGAGATGTCCCCTTACGAACGGATCGATTTTTCCGATATCCGACCGATAGGTAAGCGTTGGATCGATATTCACCTTCCCGTCGCTCAGACTTATGAACGGGCCCCAAGGTATTACCAGCCCGTCGACACGGTTGTAGGACGGCAGCCGGAAGCCGATCCCCAGCGGGAACGATACGGCTCCGTCGTAGTCTACATAGCCGGTGTCGACTGACGGACTGGGCGGCTCAGGGGTGGGCGGCGTGGCCTGCGCGGCTGAGTCCGATGACGCCAGCGCAACGGCAAACATCGCGGCCATCACACGTATGCATGAGACTGATATAAGATTCATTGGACGATGTCGAGAAAATTGCGCAGAATGTCCTTACCGCACTGTGTCATGACCGACTCGGGATGAAACTGTACGCCCCATACGGGAAGAGTCCGGTGCCGCATCGCGTGAATTTCGGACGGATCACCGTCGATCCATGCAGTCACTTCGAGCTCGGATGGCAGCGACTTCCGTTCGACGGTGAGCGAATGATAGCGCATGACTTCCAGGGGCGACGGTACTCCGGTGAAGATCCCGCCGCCGGTGTGCACGATCTGCGACGTTTTTCCGTGCATGACCTGGGGTGACCGCACGACTCTCCCCCCATACGCCTCGCCAATCGCCTGATGACCCAGACAGACGCCCAGGATCGGTATCGACTTTCCCCAGCGCCGGATGGCGTCGAGTGAAACTCCGGCACCAGAGGGAGTTCCAGGTCCCGGCGAAATGACGAGTGCGTCAGGTGTCAGATCACCAATCTCCTCTACGCCAATCGCGTCATTTCGCCGAACCACTGGTTCGGCGCCAAGCTCGCCGAGATACTGGACGAGATTATAGGTGAAGGAATCGTAATTGTCGATGACGAGGATCATGCCCGCGGATGAAATTGCCGATGGACACTGCGGAGGTATTCGCGATCGACATGAGTGTAGATCTGGGTGGTGGATATATCCGCGTGGCCGAGCATTTCCTGCACGGCACGGAGATCGGCGCCACCCTCGAGCAGGTGCGTTGCGAATGAATGCCGCAGGGTGTGAGGAGACACCGCCTTTTCGATGCCCGCCATGCTCACGTACTTGCGGAGAATCTTCCACGCTCCCATTCGCGACAACGGATCGCCGCGTGCGTTCAGAAACAGGATTCCCTTGCCCTTCCCTCGTTCTAGACGTGGCCGCAACTCACTGATGTACAGCGCTACAGCGCCGATCGCGCTTCGGCCGATGGGCACGAGGCGTTCTTTGGAGCCCTTACCAAAAACCCTGACCAGATGCTCACTCATCAGGACGTCGCGCTGGCCGATGCTTATCCATTCGGACACACGAAGGCCCGCGCCGTACGCAAGCTCGAGCATCGCGCGGTCGCGATACCCAAGCGGCTCGCCGGCCAACGGTGCTGCAACGAGCCGGGCTGCTTCTTCAACTGTCAAGACATCGGGAAGGGTCCTCCATCGTTTCGGCGTTTCGAGCCTTTCGCTCGGATCACGCACCAGCTCGCCCTCGTCGAGCATGAAGCGGAAATAGCCGCGCACCGCGGACACGTTCCGCCGAATGGATGCCGGGGCCAGGCCGAGGTCCTTGAGATGATACACGTACTCGCGGAGCGTACGCGCGGTTACGCCGGCCGGAGCGGGTGCGCCATTGATGGCAGCAAATGTGGCAAAACGCGACAGATCGCGCAGATAGGCTTCGCTCGTCCGGGGCGACGATCCCTTCTCCACCGACAGATAATCCTGAAAACGTTCAAGATGAAATGCGCGTGCAAACTGATCTTGGGTCCCGTCTGATGTCATCCGATCAAGCCGCTCTCTTCCTGCGGCGAAAAAGGTATATCGCGATGATTGCCGCTACGATGCAAAATCCGGCTATGGCCGCGATTTTTCCGTAGCGCACTATTGTCGCGTAAAGCACCTCCCAGTTCGAGCCCGCGCGGAACGCAACCCACGTAACGAACGCGAACCAGATTCCGGAGGCCGTTGCAATCGAAAGCGCCACCGGCAATGCGGGCAAACGCATGGCTCCGGCGAAAGGAGGTACGATTGCTCGAACTCCCGGAAGGAAACGACTGATAAACAGCGCCGGGAGCCCATAACGGCTGTAAAGACCGCGAAGACGATCTTCGGCCCCTGCACCACCCCAGCGTTCCAGCCGGCTCATGAAGGCCCCTGATCCGTACCGTCGGCCCACAAAATACATGAGAGTGGCGCCCAGGAGGTTCCCCAGCCAGGCGATCAAAAACGTTGTGTAAGGAGACGCTTTGCCGCGTGCGGCGAGAAAGCTCCCGAACGCAACGGCGGCGTCCGCGGGGAACGGCGGAAATACGTTCTCCACCGCTGAGATGAAGAAAATAGCGAGATAGAGGGCGCCAACGGGCAAGCCGTTGAGCCACGCGGTGACGACCTCTACGCTCATTCGAGTATGCCACCATCGCGCGGAAAGAGAGTCGCCACGGCAATGCAAGCAAGCCCCTCACCGCGTCCTATCCAGCCCATTCCTTCGTTGGTCTTCGCCTTTACGTTCACCGATGCGCCCGTCACTCGTTCGAGGACGATGACAATGGCATCCCGGTGCTGCGAGATTTTTGGCCGTTCGGCAATCACCGTCACGTCTGCGTTTACGATGAGGAACCCGCGGTCGGAGGCACGTGCTACCGCAACCGCCAGCATCTCGATCGAATCACGTCCGGCGTTTGCCAAATCCGTATCCGGGAAAAGCGTGCCGATGTCCCGGTCGCCGCACGCACCCAGAATTGCATCGGTGAGCGCGTGGGCTATCGCGTCACCGTCGGAATGCCCCGCCAACCGCACGTCCGAGGGAATGCGCACTCCTCCGAGAACGATCGGACCACCGGCGATAAACCGGTGCGAATCGTATCCGATTCCAGTTCGCGGAAATTTTGTTGAAACGGGGGAACGGGTATCAGATACAGAATGGGAAGTGGCCTCGTCAGGCTGCATGTTCCGCTGGCTGGATCAGCGAATAATCCTGCCGGCGGCGCGCGGGGGTGAATCCCGCGTCAGCGATCAACCGCTCCATTTCCTCAGTCGAGGTACGATGCGTCGTGTTGGCCGCAGAAACAACGTTTTCCTCAATCATCAGCGATCCGAAATCATTGCATCCAAACCGAAGCGCAATCTGACCGATCTTCATTCCCATTGTGACCCAGCTCGACTGGAGATTGGGAACGTTGTCGAGGACGATTCGCGAAATCGCGACCGTGCGTAGATACTCGTCAGCTCCTGTTCTGGGTTGATGCGACATCTCCGGCGTGTTCTCGGGCTGCAGCGGCCAGCAGATGAACGCGGTGAAACCGCCTGTCCTGCTCTGGACTTCACGAACGCGCTCGAGATGCTCCATTCGCTCAGCCAGAGTTTCGCCAATACCGTACATCATGGTGACTGAAGTCTTCATGCCCTCACCGTGGGCAAGCTCCATGATCTCGAGCCACCGGTCCGCACCCGCTTTCTTGCGCGCAACAATGTTGCGCACGCGCTGTACCAGGATCTCACCACCACCGCCGGGGATGGAATCGAGCCCGGCACTTCTAAGCTCGCGAATGACATCCAGTGCGTCCATCCTGAACAATTTCGCAAAAAAATCCACTTCGCTGGGACTGAATCCGTGGATATGAATCGGATGATTCCGCTTGATGTACCCAAGAAGATCGAGGTACCACTGAAAGGGGATGTAAGGATTGTGGCCACCCTGAATCAGGATCTGCACCGCACCGAGCAGCTTCGCCTCGTCGATCTTCGCCCCGATCTGCTCAAACGAAAGTGTATATCCCTCGTTGTGCTTCGGGCGGCGATAGAATGCGCAGAATCCGCAGTCAGCAACACACACATTCGTGTAGTTGATATTGCGGTCGATGATGTAGGAAACAACATCTTCCGGGTGCAGTGACCGCCGCACCCGGTCAGCCTCTGCTCCCAGCTCGAGAAGCGGAGCGTTCGTGTAGAAATCGAGGAGATCCCGCATGTCGTCCTTACGCCGCTGGAAGAAAAGCCAGGGTGCCGTTCGGAATTTGACCGCGGTCGACAAGCCGTCGGTAGAACTCCGTGAGGCCGGCAAGGTGGGGATACGACAGCCCGTAGTCGAGACCGGCGAAGTATTCACTGCACAGTTCCATGCTGACGCCGGTTGCAGTGGCTGCCTGCGCCGCGAGTGTGCGCAGGTTGGCGAGTCCCCAGTCTCGGGAGGCGATAAGCCCGGAGTGTACCTGAAGCGCGGCCTCTACACGCACCGTGCGACGGGCCACCCACACTGCAAACACAAATGGCAATCCTGTCCAGCGCTTCCACATCTGTCCGAGATCGTACTCGTAGTCGTAGCCTGCGGCTCGTTCGCCGCTTCCAAGCAACAGCGCCGCGTCGCCGATCACGAGCCGCGCATCGTGATCGCCACCCTGCATTTCCCCAAGGTCGCTTACCTCGGCGTTGCCCGGAACGAAATTCGGCTGGGTGTGCCAGACATTCTCGAACAGGAGCTGGAGCAGCGCAACGCTGGTCATCGAGCTGCGACTGATAAGCACCCTGCGCCCACCGAGATCGCGCGCAGGCAACCGGGAGAAAAGCATCACACTTCGAACGGGGCCGTCGCATGAGATCGCCAGGTCGGGCAACAGCAGATAGCGGCTCGATTCTCTTGCATACTCGACAGCTGATACTACGCTGACATCCAGCTCTCCGGCGGCGATGCGCGCGTTCAGCTCAGTAGGAACCCCGTCGAGCAATGTGCCGTCAAGTTTGACGATGCCGCGATCGATAGCTCCGTAGACGGGGTAGCAGTTGATATAGGGAATCCGTCCGATACGCATCTTCACGCCGCAACCGCTGTCACCGAACGCGGAAACGTTCGCAGAATGTTATAGAACGAATCACGTTCTGCAGGAGTCTTGCCAGCTCCCCGAATGAGGGTGAGAATGTCATCGAGAGTCATTCCCTGCGGCGTATGCGCGCCAGCCTCATGGTAGATCTTCTCACGCACCACGGTGCCTTCGAGATCGTTCACGCCAAATGACAGTGCTGTCTGGGAAAGAAACTGAGTGACCATGATCCAGTGCGTTTTGACATGGTCGAAATTGTCGAGGAATAATCGCCCCGCGGCGAGATTTCGCAGGTCATCAAAACCGGTCGTCGCAGTTCCCTCGCGCCCGAGCTCGGCACCCAGCTCGTTGTTGTCGGGATGGTAGGCCAGCGGTATGTACGCGAGAAACCCCCCGGTTTCGTCCTGAAGCGACCTGAGCATCGTCAGGTGTTCAACGCGGTCTTCAAGCGTCTCGACGTGGCCATACAGCATCGTGCAATTGGAGCGGATGCCGAGGTTGTGCGCCGTGCGATGAACCGCGATCCAGTCTTCGGCGGCAAGCTTCCGGTCGGCGATTGCCATTCTCACGCCGCGCCCGAACACCTCCGCCCCGCCACCCGGGAGTGTGTCCAGCCCGGCTTCGCGGAGCGTAACGAGCACTTCCTCGATTGGCAGCTTGTCGATGCGCGCAATGTGCGCGATTTCGACCGCCGTCAGGGCCTTGATGTGAACATTGGGGTGGCGCAGCTTCAGACCGCGGAACATTGCGCTGTAGTATGCGAGTCCCGCCTTCATATCGAGCCCCCCGACAATGTGGAACTCGCGCGTAAGCCCGTTGTCGGCGACGGCAGCTTCCTCGAACACCTGATCGAGCGTGTAATGATACGCGCCGTCTTCCTTCGGCAAACGGGCGAACGAACAGAAAACACAGGTGGTGCGCAGGTAGCAGACGTTCGTTGGATTGATATGCTGATTCGCCGCGAACGTGACCACATCGCCATGTTTCGCCGCATTGACGTGGTTAGCGAGCAATCCAAGACCAATGAGGTCGGGGGAGCGAAAAAGAGTCAGACCGTCGGCTGTATCGAGGCGGGTTCCGCTCATGACCTTCTCGCCAACGGCCCTCAGGGCCATGTCAGACACGCGGGAAAGATCGAAGCTCGATGCCGGGCGCATCGCTAGTCCGTGAAGCGCTTTATGACGAGCGTGGTGTTGTGCCCGCCAAATCCGAAACTGTTACTCAGCACGGCGCTGACCTCTCGTTTGACCGGACCGTTGGTTGTGTAGTTGAGATCGCAGTCGGGATCTGGAGTTTGATAGTTGATCGTCGGCGGTATCAGTCCCTCGTTTATAGCGAGTGCGCCGATCACAAGTTCCACCGCCCCCGCGGCTCCCAGCATGTGACCGGTGCAAGACTTTGTCGAGCTGACGTTGACGCCTGCGGCATGCTCGCCGAACACTGCCTTGATCGCGGCGGTCTCATTCACGTCGTGGGCGGGAGTGGACGTTCCGTGGGCGTTGATGTACTGAACATCCTCAGGGCCCATCCCGGCGTCCTTGAGCGCACGCTTCATGGCCCGTTGCGCCCCTTCTCCGTTGGGGGCTGGTGCCGTCAGATGATAAGCATCGCCCGTCGCGCCGTATCCAACGACCTCGGCATAAATGCGCGCGCCACGGCGGCGAGCGTGCTCCATCTCCTCGAGGATTACCGTTGCGCTGCCCTCACCCATGACGAACCCATCCCTGGTTGCGTCAAACGGACGCGACGCAGTTTCAGGTGTGTCATTCCTCTCTGACAGCGCCTTCATGTTTGCAAACCCACCAATGGCCATTGGCGTCACCGTAGCCTCCGCGCCGCCGGTGATCATTACGTCGGCATCACCGTACTGGATCGTGCGAAACGAGTCGCCAATCGCGTGGGCGCTGGTGGCACATGCGGATACAGTGGCGTAGTTCGGGCCCTTGGCACCGAACTGCATCGAGACGATTCCAGCGGCAATGTCACCGATGAACATCGGGATGAAGAAAGGCGAGATCTTGGATGGGCCACGCTGCCGGTAGACGTCGTGCTGTTCCTCGAAGATTTTGAGGCCCCCGATGCCACTGCCGACGATGACACCCGTGTTCTCCGGATCATAGCCCGTACGATCACCGAAGCCGGCGTCTTCCATCGCCATTTTAGCCGATGCAACCGCATACTGTGTGAAATGATCGGCGCGTTTTGCCTCCTTCCGATCCATGTATTGAAGCGGATCGAACCCCTTGAGCTCGCACGCAAAACGGACGGGAAAGATGCTCGCGTCGAAGTGAGTGATTGGCGCCGCTCCGGAGCGACCTTCGATCAGGGAGCGCCACATCGTCGCTACGTCGTTGCCGACGGGCGTGACAGCTCCCATGCCCGTGACGACGACCCTGCGCTTCATCTACGCGGGAATCTTGCTATTCAGATAACCGAGGGCATCGCCAACTGTACGGAGCTTTTCGGCATCTTCGTCGGGGATGTCGATGTTGAACTCCTTCTCGAACTCCATGACGAGCTCGACAATGTCAAGGCTGTCGGCACCGAGATCTTCGATAAAGCTGGCTTCGTTCGTCAGCTTCTCGCGTTCGACTCCAAGTTCCTTCTCGATGATGTCCTTAACCTTATCCGAGTTATCGGCCATTTACGTCCTCTTCAGTGTGGGTTGGGTGCACGAAATATAGTTAAGCGATGTGATAGCAGAAAGTTACGGGGCACCACATGCGACCGGTTCTACATCACCATTCCGCCGTCAATAACGACAACCTGGCCGGTTATGTAGGAAGCCTGATCCGACGCAAGAAACACCACGGCCGTGGCAATGTCCTCGACCTTCCCCAGACGCTCGAGCGGGATCAGGCCGGTTAGAGCACCGCGCGCCTCGGCTGTCATTGCAGCAGTCATCTCGGTCTCGATGAACCCCGGTGCGATGGCATTGACGAGGATATTCCTCGACCCCAGTTCCTTCGCGACCGATTTTGTCAAAGCGATCAGTCCGGCTTTGCTGGCGGAATAATTCGCCTGGCCCTTGTTGCCGTTCAGGCCAACAACACTGGCCATGTTGATGATGCGCCCGGTGCGACGTTTCATCATTCCGCGGGCTACGGCCCGTATGGCTGCAAACGCGCCGCGCAAATTTGCATCCATGACTGCATTCCAGTCATCATCCTTGAGACGCATCACCAGGTTGTCGCGCGTAAGCCCGGCGTTGTTGACCAGAATATCAATCGCGCCAAACTGTTTTTCGACATCGCTGACAAGCTGCGCGACCTGTGCAGTGTCGCTTACATCGCACCCGAAACCCATCGAGCCGCCGCCGATTTCAAGCGCAACACTTTCCGCATTGCCTTTCTCACGGCCCACTATCGCAACGCGCGCCCCGCTTGCGGTAAGCGCTGCTGCGATCGCGCGCCCGATACCTCTCGTGCTGCCGGTCACCAGTGCAACTTTTCCCGTGAGATCGATGTTCATTTGCTCATTTGATTGAGGAGCTTTTCGACTTCCGCGGCAGTCCCGCAGGCCATGCCTTTCGCGCCCGGAACAATCCGGGTCAACAGGCCAGTCAGGACATTACCCGGGCCCATCTCCACAAACAGCGCATCGGGAAAACGCGTAGCGATCTTCGTCACCTCACCCGTCCAGCGAACCGCTGAAGTGAGCTGTTTCACCAGCAGCTCGCGAACGTCGTCTGATGAGCCTGCCGGTGCCTCGGTGACGTTCGAGTAGACAGGGAAACGTGGTTCGGCGAACGTGGTGGCCCAGACTGCCTCTCGAAAACCTTCTGCCGCGGGTTCCATTAACGGCGAATGGAAGGCTCCGCTCACAGGCAAGCGGACCGTCCGGCGCGCGCCGTTGAGCTTTGCGATCTCCATCAGGCGGTCGACGCCGCTGCTTTCTCCCGAGACCACAATCTGCTCGGCAGTGTTGTAGTTGGCGGGAACAACAAGTCCCGCGCTTCGGGTGGCAAGCTCGCACAGTGACTCGATTGAATCCGTGAATGTGCCAAGTACGGCTGCCATGGCCCCAGGGCGATTCTGGCCCGCCTCATACATCAGTTCGCCACGCCTCCGTACGAGCCTCACGGCATCCCCGAGCGAGGTGGACCCGGCCGCGTGGTAAGCGGTGTGCTCACCGAGCGAATGACCCGCAGCCGCGCATACGTGCCCTTCCAGCGCGTCTTTGAGGGTGGCCCAAACCGCAGCGCCGTGTGCAAGAAGCGCTGGCTGCGCATTGTGCGTCGCCGTGAGGTCTGCAGCGGGGCCTTCAAAACAAAGATCGGAAAGAGCCATGCCAAGCGCCTCGTCGACCGTCTCGAATACGTCGCGCGCAGCTGGAAACGCTGCCGACAGATCCTTGCCCATGCCCGGCTTCTGCGATCCCTGACCGGGGAATAGGAGTACGATGTCCATTCCGTCAGAACCTTATGATCATCGAAGCCCAGGTGAATCCGGCTCCAAAGGCAACGAGCAGAACTGTAGAGCCTTCCCTGATAAGTCCGCGCTCAGCGGCTTCGTCCAGCGCAATCGGAATGGATGCGGACGATGTGTTTCCATACCTGTCGACGTTCACGTAGACTTTGTCCATCGGAATATGGGAGTGCTTTGCGGTTGCTTCGATAATCCGGATGTTGGCCTGGTGAGGTATCAGCAAATCGATGTCACTAGCCGTAAGCCGTGCTGCGTCGAGCGCACGATCGGCTGCTTCCGACATTGATCTCACCGCGTGCTTGAAGACCTCGCGGCCGGCCATTTTGACGAGGTGGCTCCGTTCCTCGAGTATCGCTGCCGTCATCTGGTTCGTCGATCCGCCGCTTGGCCGGTAAAGAAGGTCGGCGAGCTGGCCGTCGCTGCGCATGAAGGAGGAGAGAATTCCCTTCCCTGTTGCGGCGCGTTGTAATACCACCGCGCCGGCACCGTCACCAAACAACACGCACGTCGAGCGGTCCTTCCAGTCGACGATGGCACTCATTTTCTCGGAGCCTGCGACCAGGATGGTTTCTGCGACTCCGGAGGCAATCATTCCTTCGGCGACCGTCATACCGTACAGCCAGCCCGAGCAAGCCGCTCCGATGTCGAGCGCGGCGGCGCGCGACGCGCCAAGCGAAGCCTGTAGGTCCACTGCTGTCGAGGGAAGCAGCCGGTCAGGCGTCGCCGTGCTCAGGATGATCGTGTCGAGCTCGCCCGGCTGAATGCCTGCACGGTTCATCGCCTTTTGCGACGCATCCGATGCCATCGAACAGGTCGTTTCGCCATTTCTGGCGATGTGACGCTCCACAATCCCGGATCGTTCCACGATCCACTCATGAGAGGTATCGACCCCAATTGCCGCAAAGTCATGGTTCGTCATGACGTACTCCGGCACACCGCGCCCTGTACCAATTACCGCCGCAATCGGCCGTTTCACGATGCCATATCCTGCTGAGCTGCAAGGCCACCAGCAGCTGACAAATGCGCTCCAATATGCTCGTTCATCCGGGTTTCAACCGCCCGCACCGCCACCTTGACCGCGTTCTTGATAGCCCGTGGCGAGGAGTTGCCATGGCAGATGATACTCACACCCTGAACGCCGAGCAGTGGGGCGCCTCCATACATGGACGAATCCAGCGGTCCGAGTGCCGCTTCAAGCCTTCCCCGGTCGATTCCGGGCCCGCGGCTCAGGAGATCGACGATCATCGGAGTAACGGCTTCGTAGAACTTCAGCACAATGTTGCCCGTAAAGCCATCACAAATAACAACATCGACAGGGCCCCTGCTCGTACATCCAGCAGGGAGATCGCGTCCCTCGACGTTTCCATGAAAATTGAAACCCGCAGTTCGGAACAGGGAATGTGCCTCCTTGCACACGCTGTTGCCTTTGCCCTCCTCTTCTCCGTTGCTCAGCAACCCGACTACCGGATTTTGCCGGCCGAGTACGTGCTCGGCGTAAATGGATCCGAGCCAGGCGAACTGAACCAGTTCATGCGCGGAGCAATCGACATTCGCCCCTGAATCGAGGAACACGATCGGATTGAGCGACGTCGGGAAAATAGTGGCGATCGCCGGCCGGGTAAGGCCCGGCTGCAGTTTGAGAAGAACAGACGAGACCGCCATCTGCGCTCCGGTGTTGCCGGCAGATACGAACGCGTCCGATTCACCGTCGAGCTGCAACCTGATCCCGATCGCCATCGGGTTGTTCGGTTTTTTTCGCAGAGCCGCGGTTGGCCTCTCGGACATCCCGATCGTGTCGGAGGCCTCGACGAGCCGGATGCGGCTGCGGAGATGGGCAAAATGAGCAAGCTCGCCGCTGAGTGAGCTGGCGAGCTGGCGTTCGATCGCAAGTGTCTGCCCTACGAGCTGGACGACGTGTCGTTCGTCGAGCTCATTCAATGCGTGGAGCGCTCCGGCGATAGTTGCCTGGGGAGCGAAATCGCCCCCCATGGCGTCCAACGCGATGCGCGCCAATGCTACGCTTCCCTGGGAGCGACTCGCAGTTCTCCATCGTAATAACCGCACTCGTCGCAAACGTGATGGGGCCGCTTCATACTCTGGCACCGCGGGCATTTCTGTATCGCGATGGCGGGAGCGGTTTTGTGCGTGTTTCGCGCGCGTTTCTTTCGTTTCGATGTACGGCGTTTTGGTACAGCCATGGGATGATATCTAAGTTGAGTGTAGTGCTTTCAGGTAAGTCTGTCGCGCACGGAATGTAACGCATCCCACCGTTTGTCTGCCGATACCGGAACGCAATTGCAGGTTGAGGTGTTGAGATCGATGCCACAGCTGGGGCACAAGCCTTTGCAGTCTTCCCGGCATTGCAGAAATGCCGGCGCCGCCAGAAGCCATACTTCCCGAACCGCTTGGCGCAGATCGAGAGAATGCGCCATCGGATCGAACGGGTAAACATCCGGATCGTCGAGACTGTCCTCACCTTCGGATGAGAATATGAAATGTGCTTCTTCCGCAACGTCGGCCGTCACGTCGGCAAGGCAGCGCCGGCATGGCGCGGCAACTGCCCCGCGAAAGCTTCCGCTGAAATAAAAGCGGGACGAGCCCGCGGCGGAGAGTCTACCCTTTACGTAGATCGGGTGCGAGGGACGCACGTCTCCATCTTCCCAGACGGAATCGTCCGGCGCGAGATTACTGTCGACGTGCGCTGCCTGCGACTCCAGAGAACGGATGTCAAACGACAGCATAAGGCCTAAAGCTAGCGACCCCGGCAATGGCGGAAAAGTGCCGTGGCTGAGTCCGGCGAGGCTGGTGGCCTTGTGTAACGCCGCGCAGCCTGTAGACGACAAAGAGAGAATGGCCGCGCGGGCCGCGGCGCTCTCAGCTGTTCTGCAGCAGCTCCGATTCAGAAAAGAAGAAGCGGGACTCACGTTCGGCGTTTTGGTCAGAGTCTGACGCGTGGATCGCGTTTCGCTCCTTTGACTCGGCAAACAGCTTCCGAACGGTTCCGTCCGCTGCCTCGGCAGGATCGGTCGAGCCGATCGCCTCGCGGAGATTGGCAACCGCGTTTGCCTTGCCGAGAACGATCGGCATACATGTACCAGACGTCATGAACGACGTCAGCGAGCCAAAGAAGGGTCGCTCGCGATGTACCTCGTAGAACGCGCCCGCCTGCGCGTCCGTCAGCCTGAGCACGCGGGCCGCCACGACACGGAAGCCCGCATTCTCGAGGTGGGCGATAATGCTGCCTGCCTTTCCGGAACCAAATGCGTCCGGCTTGATGATTGTCAGGGTTCTGCTTCCAGCCATCTCGGTATTTCCTGTGTTATCGGTCATAGTTTCCGTAGAAGCTCGACAACGTCAATTGGGCGCTTTGCCACCCCAACTCCATTTTCCTCGAACGCTTCCATTTTTTCCGCGGCTGTACCGGCCGATCCGGAAATGATGGCACCGGCGTGGCCCATTCGGCGGCCGGGGGGAGCAGTCTGACCGGCAATGAATCCCACCACCGGTTTGGTCATCCGCTCTTTCACAAAACGAGCAGCTTCCTGCTCATCCGTGCCACCGATTTCGCCAATCATCACCACTGCCTCGGTATCCGGATCGCTCTCGAAAGCCGCCAGGCAGTCAATGAAACTGGTGCCGTTGATCGGGTCGCCGCCGATTCCGACACAAGTCGTCTGTCCCATGCTGGCGCGTGTCATCTGAAAGACAACTTCATAGGTGAGAGTGCCCGACCGGCTGACGAGACCGATATGCCCGGCCTGACAGATTCGTCCAGGAATGATTCCAACTTTTGATTTTCCGGGTGAAATCAGTCCTGGACAGTTCGGGCCGAGCAGCCGCGCCCCTTTTTCTTTCACGAATGGGTATACACGAGTCATGTCGAGGACGGGTACGCCCTCGGTTATACAGACGATGAAAGGTATTCCCGCATCTGCGGCTTCCATCATCGCGTCGGCGGCAAACATCGGCGGAACATAAATGACCGTCGCGTTTGCCCCCGTCTGACTGACCGCTTCGCTTACGGTGTTGAAGATCGGGACGACCGAATCGAATTTCTGGCCGCCCTTTCCGGGCGTAACACCGCCGACGACCTGCGTTCCATACTCGACCATCTGGCGGGCATGAAACGATCCATCGCGGCCAGTGATTCCCTGAATAAGCAGCCTGGTGCCTTTGTCGATGAAGATGCTCACGCCGCTTTTCCTGTCGCGAGTGCAACCGCTTTCTGAACGGCTTCATCCATGTCGGTCATCGCCGAAAATCCGTTATCCTGCAGTATCTTCAAGGCAATCTCTTCGTTGGTGCCCGTGAGCCGGATGACGATCGGCACCTTCAGGGGATTCTGCTTTGTGGCGGTAACAATTCCATTGGCAACGTCATCGGTGCGCGTGATTCCGCCGAAAATGTTGAAAAGAATTGCCTTCACGTTCGGATCAGAGGTGATGATCTGCAACGCGCTAACGACTTTTTCGGGATTGGATGACCCGCCAATGTCCAGAAAGTTCGCGGGCTCGCCGCCGTAATACTTCACGAGATCCATCGTCGCCATTGCAAGGCCGGCCCCGTTCACAACGCAGCCGACATTTCCGTCGAGCTTTATGAACGTGAGGTTCGCATTGCGCGCTTCGACTTCGCTTGCCGCCTCGGAGGATTCATCGCGCAAGGCTGCGATGTCCGGCAGGCGATCCAGCTCATTATCGTCGATCACCATTTTGGCGTCGAGCGCAACGACGGCACCTTCAGGGGTCGTGACCAGCGGGTTGATTTCGGCCAGCGAGGCGCCGCTCGCCGCGAATGCCGAGTACAACTGCTGCATGATTTGCGCAGCGGCCCGCGCCTGCTTCACATCGTTGTACAGGAAAAAACCCATTTCCATGGCTTCGTATCCACGTAGCCCGTACCGCGGATCGACCGGGCGCCGCATGATTTTGTCGGGAGTTTTCGCCGCGACTTCCTCGATGTCGATACCGCCCGCAGGGCTCACCATGAATACCGCGCGTTTCGAAGAGCGGTCGACGATGATACCGACATACGCCTCAGTGGCAATCTCCGCGGCGGGCGTAACGAGCACCTTCTCCACCGGCAAACCCTTGATCGTCAGCGCCAGAATCTTCTCGGCTACTTCGCGTGCCTCCTCGGGTGTCGATGCAAGCTTGACCCCACCGGCCTTCCCTCTTCCACCCGCGTGAACCTGCGCCTTTACAACAACAGTTCCACCAAATTGACGAGCGATTCGCTCGACCTCCGCGGCTGTGGTAGCCACCTCGCCCGGAGGAATAGGGACGCCAGCCTGGCGGAGTATTTCCTTCGCCTGATACTCGTGAATGTTCAAGTAGGCTCCGCTCCGCGGAACCGCGGAGAAAATGATTGAATCGAGACAGGGGGAACTTAACGGGCTATGGTCGTTCCCGCGCGACCGTGCACGGCTTCCAGGCCGAGCTTCAATTCTGTGATCACGGCGCGGCCTCCGGTATGAGTGGCATAGTCGATTGCCGCGCGTACCTTGGGCGCCATGCTGCCTTCGCCGAACGCGCCTTCTTCGTCGAGGCGCGTTGCTTCAGCAACAGACAATTTCCCCAGCGCCCGCTGGGTCGGCTTGCCCCAGCCGGTGTAGACTGCGTCCACGTCGGTCAAGATGACAAACAACTCCGCGCCCAGCTCGCGCGCGAGAACGGCTGCCGCGAGATCCTTGTCGATTACCGCATCGACGCCTTCCAAGCCACGTGCATCGTCCCGATATACGGGGATGCCTCCACCACCACACGCAATCACGATTGTCCCCTCCGCCACGAGCTGGCTGATAATGCCGAGCTCGTGGATGGTGACAGGCCGAGGGCTCCCTACCACGCGGCGGAATTGCCCGCGGCCGTCCCGTTTCACCGATTGACCGTCATCGAGCAGCGACTGCGCACGTGATTCGGAGATAGCGTGTCCAATGAACTTCGTTGGATTGGCGAGCGCCGGATCGCGGCGATCGACCTCGACCTGCGTGATAACAGTCGCTACCCGCCGATTTTCACCAGCCTTGTGCAGCGCGTTTTCAATCGACTGCTGGATCATGTAACCGATCCAGCCAGCGGTGCTTCCGACGAGTACCCCGAGCGGCAGGGGTGCGACTTCGTGCCGCGCTACTTCGTTGCGAACTAGCTCATCGCCTACCTGGGGCCCGTTACCATGGACGACGCAGATATCCCAGCCTTCCGCGGCCAGATCGACAATCGGTCCAAGACTCTCGCGGGTGTGCCGGAACTGATCCGCGATTGTCGACCGTTCGCCGGGCGGAGAAAGAGCGTTCCCGCCCAACGCCAGAACGGCGGTACGTGTGGTCTTTCGAGCGGAATGTTCAGTCACGACCGATCACCCGTCCAAGCGAGTCGTAAGCGGCGGCAAATCCGGGGAGATCCCCCGCCGCGAGGGTGGCCCGCATTCGCTTGTAGAGCCGGTTGACCTCAACGCGGAAAGCGGAGTCTCCGGTGCCGGCGATACCAGAGGGCAGCGTGCGCCCAAAGGGTGTCGTGGGGACCGGCGATAGCTCACTCAGGATATCCGGCGAGCCCGACCGGAAAACCGCGGGGAAACGAGCCCGCCAGCTGGCGGCGATGGGATCCGGCGATGGTGCCGGCACGACGGTCACCCTGGCAGTTCGCGAATTGATCATGCCAGTTCCAGCGTGGCGGAAGTATGAGCGTTCCTCACCCGCGAGCACATGATGCTCGCTGAGCGGATAATTGACGGACGCGGAATACAATTGCACCACCCAGAACAAAGTATCTGCGATATACGCGGGTGTAACATCGCTGCCCTGATCAAAAACCGGGGTCAGACGTTTCAGTCGCTCGCGAACATCGCGGGTGGTGACTATCCGCGTCGGCGGCGGCAGGTCGCTCCACATCAGATCGAGTCGCTGCTCCGACCATGCGTGAGCGAGCCGGCGAAGCCCGCTACCCAGCACGGGGGAGTTCACACCCGCGCCGTTTTTCACCAGTGCAGCCCCGACAGCGCCCGGATATATCAGCGCATCTGAACGCGCACCTTCGACGAGCGCGGCTACCCGCGTGGAATCCGAGAAAACGCTGAACCGCGTGTTTTCGGCTGGCTGGGACAACACTCCGGGCGCCCGGAGGCCATAGGCCCTGCGGGTGAAAATCTCGCGGGTCGCCTGGTACGGGGATTCTGGAACTCCGGTCGTCGAGGCACTGCCGATGCTCCTCACGAGTGACGGCAATACAAGGCCAATGGTGACCGAGAAAATTAGCACTGCGGAGACTGTGAAAAAACTTGCGCGGATCTGACCGGCCCATCCGCTTGCCAGCACCAGTGCGGCCCCGGCGACGGTTCCCACGGAAAGCGAGAGATAGGCAGGGATCAGCCACTGGTGGTCGATGTATGAAAACGCACCTGCTGGACCACTGCCGTGCATAAGAAGCCCGTACCCGTCGAGACGGTATCGCCATGCGAGAGTCACCAGCAGCAGCGAGGCCAGAACGGTCAGATGGCGACGCGCCCTGACTGAGACGTGAAATGCTCCTTCGTGCCACCGCAGACTTGGTGTAAGGGCGTAAAGCCCTATCACGAGCGCGGAGACAACGATCAGAAGTATGAGAGCCCACGTATAAACGGCGATCTCTAGTGGAATCCAGGCCACGTAGAAACCGAGATCCATCTGGAAAAATGGGTCGGCCTCGCCGAATCGCGGACTGGCTCTGACCAGCGCCAGATCCTGCCAGCGCGGTGCGGCAAACGACATCGCAACAGCAACGGCGCCGGATAGAAAAAAAGCGACCCCATCGATGTATCGGTGCGGGACCGCCTCACCAAATTCCACGTTCCCCAGCCGCCGCGGAAAGGCCAGCGACACAATGCTACGCCGCAGGACGGACAAGTTCACCAGCGCAAAGAGCCCCGCAAAGGTGGCGGATACAAGGTGGATGACGGCGATATCGCGAACCCGCTCCTTCCACAGCGACGTCGCGCCGGGCGCCCGGTACCACGCATAGTCAGTGTAGATCATCGCCAGCATACGGCCCGCCAGCAGCACGAGTCCGACGGCTGCGAGCGCGACGAGGAGCCGCCGGCGGGGGTTCATCTCAAACGCTGACGCCCTGCGCGCTGAGCCAGCTTTCCATCTCGCCCCGGATCAGGGCGAGTCCCTCATCGGTTCGGGCCTCGAAGCGGAGGACGAGCACCGGCTGCGTATTCGACGCCCGGATCAGGCCCCAGCCGTCGCCGAACAGCACCCGTGCCCCGTCGACGTCGATTACTTCATGAGTCGCGGAAAAATGCTTGAGTGCGTTCTCGACTATTCCGAACTTGAGCTCGTCGGCACAAACAACGCGTAACTCGGGTGTGGAAATAAACCGTGGCACATCGGCCATCATTTCCCGGACGCTCAAGCCGCTATCGGAGATGATCCTGAGCAAACGCGCCGCTCCATAAAGCGCATCATCGAACCCATACCATCCCTCCGAAAAAAACATGTGCCCAGACATCTCGCCTGCAATCGGAGCATGTGTCTCATGCATCTTCTCCTCGATCAGCGAATGCCCTGTCTTCCACATCAAGGCCTGACCGCCAGCTTTCTCGATCTCTTCCGGCAGTGCCTGCGAGCATTTCACGTCGAAGATTATCGGCTGTCCCTTCCCCGTCCTTTTCAGAACGTCGCGGGCGTACATGATGAGGATGTGATCTCCCCAGATAATGCCGCCGTCCTCGTCGACGACACCTATTCGGTCCGCATCACCATCGAACGCGATTCCGAGCCCGGCTTTCTCTTCCTTCACCGCCGCGATCAGGTCTTCGAGATTTTCAGGGACCGTCGGATCGGGATGATGGTTCGGAAAAGTACCGTCGCTTTCTCCAAACAATATCGTGCCCGCCAGCCCCAGCCGGTCGAACAGGCGTCTGGCGACCAGCGCGCCCGCGCCGTTCCCGCAATCAGCCACGAAATGCATGGGGGTCGAGATTCTCCCAATGCGCTCTGCGACATCATCGATGTAGCGCTCGATGACGTCTTCATTGCGAATCGTTCCGGCGCCTGACGGGAACTCGCCAGCGAGAGCGAGTTCATAGATCGCCTGAATATCCGCCCCGTAGATCGACCTCGTCTCAAGACCGAGCTTGAAGCCGTTGAACTCCGGCGGGTTGTGCGACCCCGTTATCTGAACGCCTCCAACGACATCCAGTTTGTGCTGGGCCCAGTATGCCAGCGGCGTCGGCACGATCCCGATGTCCACTACATCCAGCCCGCTCTCGAGCAGGCCTGCCACGAGCTCGGCATGCAATGCATTCCCGCTCGGCCGGTTATCGCGGCCAACGGCGATTGCGCCTGAAATTCCGCGACGCGCCAGAAAAGCTGCGTATCCCCTGGCGACCAGCCTCGCAACGTCCGGAGTGAGATCCGTGTCGGTGACGCCGCGAATATCGTATTCACGGAAGATGTTTCGCTGCAGCATTCGATCTTACCTCGGGACGGAAGCGCTGTTCACGCCCGCGACTGCCTTGTCGGCCGTGCGAACGATACCAGCTACGGGCTGGCTGCGTTCAGCCCACCTGATGACGGAATTCGGAAGGATGCCAAGGGCAAGAATCAGCACAGCAGATGCGGCAATAACGAAGCGCGTCCAGTTTCCGAGAGCAGGTATGGTCGCTGCATCGACTGGACGGGGACGCATGAACATCACCATCACGACGTAGAGATAATAGCCGGCAGATACGACGCTGGTGAGCACCAGGATAACAGCCAGCTTTGTCTGGGGCGCGGCGGTTTGCAGCGCCGACTGAATCAGCCAGTATTTGGCAAAGAAACCAATGCCGCCGAAAATCGGGAACCCGAGCAGCGCGAGCATGAATACCGCCATGGCGGTTGCGAGCCACGGACGCACGGACCACAGACCGGAGTAATCGTCGATGTTGAGCTGCGTTTCACCGCGGCGTTCGAGCGCCACTATTACACCGAACGCTCCCAGTGTCGCGAGTGTATATGCGAGGAGGTAGAACATGAACGCAGCACTTGCGGCGGGCGTGCCGATCGCAATCGCGACGAGGATGTAGCCGGCGTGCGCAATGCTCGAGTACGCGAGCATTCGCTTAATGTTCTTCTGCGCCAGCGCGATCAGATTGCCAGCGACCATCGTCGCCACCGCAAGCCACCAGACCGGCCCGTGCCAGACCGACGACACCGTGGAAAATCCTTCCAGCCAGACGCGCAGGAACCCGGCAAATGCCGCCGCTTTCACTGCTGCCGCCATGTATGCGGTAATCGGCGTTGGGGCTCCCTCATAGACATCGGGAGCCCACATGTGAAACGGCGCGATTGCGACCTTGAAACCGAAACCAATCAGCAGGAGGGCGATGCCGACGATCAGAAGTGAATTGCCGCCCAGGTCGAGCGCCGCTACCCGCGTTCCGATCAATCCAAGATTCGTCGTCCCTGTCGCTCCGTAGATAAGTGCGATGCCGTAAAGCAGGAACGCCGTCGAGAATGCGCCAAGCAGGAAATACTTGAGCGCTCCTTCAGCCGATCGCGCACTGCGGCGATTCAGACCAGCGAGGACGTACACTGCGACGGACATGATCTCAATCCCCAGAAACACGATCATCAGATCCCGCGCGGCTGCCAGGGTCATCATTCCCGCCGTCGCGAACAGCACCAGGACGTGCGATTCTGCGGCGGCAATACCGGCTCGCGCGTTGTAGTCCATCGACAGCGCGATCGTGCCGATCGTCGCGAGGAGGAAGACGATGTCGGCCGTCCACCGAAAATTGTCAGCGGCAATGATTCCGCTGGAAACGGTGTCGGCACGCGCTATGTAGAAGCCGATGGTGATGATCACCGTTACGCAGAGAACGATCGCAGCAACTCCAACGTTCCGCTGATGTCGTTCACTTTCAGGGCGCCACGCGGACCAGAGCAGCAGGATCATCGCCCCGCCCATAAGCAGGATGTCGGGCGCAAACGCCGTCATTAGATGCGACGGGATCGAGAGGTCGAGCGTCATGGTGATGACTCCCCTGCGCCCGCTGCCAGCACCGGCCTGCCCGACTGAAGCGAATTCGCTCCCCGCTCGACTTGTGTGACCAGACTCTGGGCCGCCATCTCCATCCGTCGAAGCACTGGAGCCGGATAGACGCCAAGCCAGATGATCACGACGACAAGAGGCGTCATCAGTCCAATCTCCCGCCAGTTCAGATCAGGGATTCTCTCATTCTCTTTCCGGTCGAGTGGATTGAACAAGATCCGCTGGAGGGCCCAGAGCAGGTACACAGCCGCGAAGATCACCCCCGTCGTTGCGACGATCGTGAATATGGGGAACGGCTTGAAGGAACCGATGAGCACCAGGAACTCGCCGATGAAGCCGTTCGTACCCGGCAAACCGATGCTGCTCAATGCCACGAGGGTCAGCAGGGCCGCGAAAATGGGGACTACCCGCGCTATCCCTCCATACGACTCGATCTGCCGGGAATGTTTGCGCTCGTAGATCATGCCGATGAGCAAAAACAAGGCGCCGGTTGAAATGCCATGGCTGATCATGATCATCAGCGAGCCCTGCACGCTCTGCAGCGTGAGCGCGAAAATACCGAGCATGACAAAGCCCAGGTGGCTGACGGAGGAATAGGCAACAAGCTTTTTGAAGTCGGGCTGTACCATTGCTACCAGCGCTCCATAAACAATACCGATCACGGCCAGCGTCACAATCACCGTCCGCACAGTGGGATGCATCGCCGCACCCGGAAACAGTGGCAGCGCAAATCGAAGAAACCCGAACGTGCCCATCTTGAGCATGATCGCGGCGAGAATGACAGACCCCGCCGTCGGCGCCTCGACGTGCGCATCGGGCAGCCACGTGTGGAATGGAAACATCGGGACCTTTACCGCGAACGCCGCGAAGAATGCGCCAAAAAGCCAGAGCGCAGCAACCGGATTGACGACTGGATTCGCAAGGATGTTGTCGTAACTGAAGTTCGGCGTGCCAGTCGTCTCGTTACCGGCGTGAATGCCTAGGTAGAGAATGGCTACCAGCATGAGCAGCGACGGCAGCATCGTATAGATGAAAAACTTGAGGCTTGCGTAGATTCGCCGTTCCCCACCCCAGATGCCGATGATGAAATACATCGGCACCAGCATCACTTCCCACATCACGTAGAAGAGAAACAAATCGCGCGCCATGAACACACCGAGCATGCCGCTCGTGAGCACCAGCATGAGAGCAAAGAACGAGTGTACCTTCGTCTTGACGCTCGTCCAGCTGCCGAGCACCGTCAGCGGCATCAGGAAAGTGGTGAGCAGAACCATCATCAGCGCGATGCCATCGAGACCCAGCGTAAACCGGATTCCCCACATTGGAATCCAGGCGGCGTCGACGGCCGCCTGCCAGCCGCCATTTGCCGGGTCGAAAGACCACCAAAGCCCCAGCGAAACCAGAAACTCCACCGTGAAAACCCCCAACGCAACGCGTCGGGCAGTGCGGTTCGAATCCTCGCCCCCGTTTCGTGACGCGGACGAAAGCGCCAGCAACAACGCTGCGCCTGCGAGCGGAATCAGAAGCAAAGCGGGCAAAACCCATGAGTTGTAGCCGAGCGACCTGAGCATTTCTTCCATGTGGATTCAGCGGAAAGTGACGGCGCCCAGCACAACCAGCACGCCGGCGACTAACACCCAGGCATACGTACCAACAGCGCCCGTCTGCACCCGCGATCCTACCCAGCCGAAAGCCCGCATCACCGCAGTGCTGCCATTTACCAGAAATCCGTCGATAAGCCCGGTATCTACTCCTTTCCACAGAACGCTGCGCGATATCTGGTAAGTCGGGTCGACAATCGCGAAATCGTAGCCTTCGTCGATGAAATACTTGTTGGCGAGTACGCGCTCGAATCCTTCTTCTGCTCGAGAGTCCTTTTTCGGCAGCAGACGTTCCGGCTTGAGGCGGGCAAATGCGTAGGCAACTCCGGCTGCCGCTATCAGCACCGCAATCCCTATCAAGACCGCCTCGGTGCTGGCGGAATGCGGCCCTGCCTCGGGCCCGGCGACGCGGGCGGAAGAAGCTCCGACAACCGGCTCCAGCCAGTGCTCGAGAGATTGTATGGGACCCAATGGAATCAGTGCAGGAAGGTTGAGCCAGCCGCCGGTCGCACTCAGACCGCCGAGCACCACGAGCGGGCCAGTCATGATCCAGGGGGCCTCATGCAGATGCGGCCGCGCTGAGTCGCCGGTGCGGTTGGGACCATGAAACGTGTACAGCATCAGCCGGGTCATGTAGATCGCTGTAAGCAGCGCCGCGGCCAGACCCAGCAGATACACGACATAAAGAATGAATCCTCCCGGAATTCCCAGCAGGGTCGCATCCGCAAGGGTGGAGTGACCCGCGCGTGTAAACACCGCGCCAAGCACTTCGTCCTTCGAGAAGAAGCCTGAAAAAAATGGGATCCCGGATATCGCGAGGGTCGCAATCCACATCAGGACCCAAGTCACCGGCATGTAACTCCTGAGGCCGCCCATGTTGCGCATGTCCTGAGCGTCGTCTGCGGCATGTGTGTGATGATATGCGGCATGCATCGCATAAATCACCGATCCGGCGCCCAGAAAGAGCAACGCCTTGAAGAACGCATGCGTTACCAGATGAAAGACGCCGGCGGTGTACGATCCGACGCCGACACCGATGAACATGTAGCCGAGCTGCGAGACTGTCGAATACGCCAGAACCTTCTTGATGTCCCACTGCTTGAGACCGATCGTCGCTGCAAAGATGGCTGTCAGCGCCCCGATTAAAGCGACCGCCAAACCGGCGACCGGAGCCATCGAGAAGAGCACTGAGCTGCGGGCGACAAGATATACGCCGGCCGTGACCATGGTCGCGGCGTGAATCAGCGCTGAGACAGGAGTAGGACCCGCCATGGCATCAGGCAGCCATACATAGAGGGGAATCTGGGCACTCTTGCCGGCGCAACCGAGGAAGAGAAACAAGCAGATGGCGGTTACTACGAATCCTCCAAATGGCAGCGAGGCGGCGGCGCCGTTCACTCCTCCGAAATCGAGCGTGCCAAGGGTCGCGAACATCAGGAACATCGCTACCAGAAAGCCGAAATCCCCGATTCGATTCACGATGAATGCTTTCTTCCCTGCGTCGGCGTTGGCCTTGTCGGAGAACCAGAACCCGATCAGCAGATAAGAGCAAAGCCCAACACCCTCCCATCCAACGAACAGCACCGGATAATTCGCGCCAAGCACCAGGACGAGCATGAAGAACACAAAAAGATTCAGGTAGGCGAAATATCTCGGATACCCGGGATCCTCCCGCATGTAGCCCACACTGAATATGTGAATCAGCGTGCCCACGCCGGTAATGACCAACACCATAACCATCGATAGCTGGTCGAGCTGGAGCGCGGCGTCTATCTGAAGGCTGCCCACCGGCATCCAGCTGAACAGGGTCTGGATGAACGGCGCCTCCATGCTGGCAGAGCGCATGGCGGCGAATATTACCAGCGAGAGAAGAAACGACAGCCCGAGCACGAGAGGCCCTACGATGCTGGCAATCGATGCATAACGGTGAGGCTTGATCGCGTGATGATCATCGCCATGCGCACCTGATTGTTCAGCCAGCGCGATGTCACGTGCATCGTAACCGTGTTCTGCATTGTCCGTACTGACGTGACCCATGTCCGGATCGTTCGGACCGATGCGCCCCGCGCTTGCGATCGACAACGCCCCGTTGATGATAAACCCCGCCAGTGGCAGCGCGGGAAGAAGCCAGACCAGCTCGGCCGCGGTGCCGGCGAGCGGGTGTGCCTCAGCAGCTATCTGAGAGAGAATCATCATCCCTTCAGCAGATTGATGTTTTGCAGGTTGATGGACTGCTGGTGCCGGAAAATCGAAATGATGATTGCCAGACCAACGGCTGCCTCAGCGGCAGCGACGGTCATCACGAAGACGACGAAAACCTGTCCCTCTGCACCGTAGAACCGCGAAAACGCGACAAATGTAAGATTGACGGCATTGAGCATCAGCTCGACGCACATGAAGATGATTATCGCGTTGCGACGCGTCAGAACCCCTACCACGCCGATGGTGAAAAGCGCGGCCGAAAGTGCGAGGGACTCAGCGAGCATCGGCTTCTCTCCTGCGTCCCAGTACCACGGCACCGGCAATGGCGACGAGCAACAGCACGCTGGTGAGTTCAAAGGCCAGCAGGTATTCGTTGAAAAGCGGCCGGGCAACGCTGCCCACTGCGCCATATCTGTTCATCTGCTGAACGGCGAATCCGGCGGGAACCTGGAACGTCCCCGCAATCCGCCCGCGTGAAATCGTCATGATCATGCTCAGCATCGCAATGCCAATCACAACGGCGGCAAATGCGGGCCACTTTCCGCGCGCATCGGCTATCTCGGATGGATGCCCGAGATTCAGCAGCATGACGACGAAAAGAAATACGACCATGATTGCGCCTGCATAGACCAGCACCTGCATGATGCCGATGAACTCCGCATCGAGAAGCACGAACAGCGCGGCAATCGAGAACATGGTGTTGACGAGCCAGAGCGCAGCGGCAACCGGGCTCTTGCGCGTCACAAACGCAAGTGCCGAGGCGATCGAGACGACACCGAAAAAGTAAAAATGGAACTGGTAGAAAAGCGGATAATGGGGCTCCATCATTCGCCCTTCGGGTCTTCAGGATCCCACATCTCGCAAACAGGATGGGTCTGCGCTGTCAACCGCTCCAGATCGTAGACGAAACCAGCGCGGCTGTACTCCGAATTCTCATAATGTCGTCCCACGTGGATCGCCTCCTCGGGGCAGACCTCCTGGCAATAGCCGCAGAAGATACAACGAAACTCGTCGATCTCGAACAGCAGCGGATATCGATTGCCATTCTCGTCCTCGCCGGGGATAAGCTTGATGCAGTTGGCAGGGCAAACCGTCGGACACAATCCGCACGCCACGCATTTTGCCTTACCTGTTTCATCGGTGAGCATGCGATGCGTTCCGCGCCACCGGGGAGAGATCTGCCACTTTTCCTCCGGATACTGCACTGTGACTTTGTGCGGATTCATCAGATGTTTGAATGTCAGCGCCATGCCCTTCACCGTCGCCCTGATGTAGCTCACGTCTTCGATGGGACGGTCGAGAACCTTCACGTTGATAGCCATCAGTCTCCCGACTCGGTAGCCAGTTGAGCACGTCGCGCGGCGCCCTGCAATCGCTTCAGCCGGGTTCCCTGCATCCGTCCGTATGCGGGGCTGATGATCCGGCCGCGATCGAGAATCGCGAAAACAATGACTACAAGCGCGATGTTGACGGCGCCAAGGATGGAGCTGTACATCGCGCCGCGGTCGATACCAGCCGCCTCAAGCAGCAGGATGAGCGTCGCAATGATGACGATGTACGCCAGCGCCAGCGGCAGCATGAATTTCCAGCCCAGTGACATCAACTGGTCATAACGGAAGCGCGGCAGCGTCCAGCGGATCCACATGAAGAGAAAGAGAAAAAACAGCAGCTTGACGAGGAAAATGCCAACCGATATCAGGGTCAGCCACCCGCTATACGGCCCGATGTTGTCTCGCCCGGTGAACGGAACATCCCATCCACCGAAAAACAGCGTCACCATCAACGCGCTCGCCGTCACCATGTTGGCGTACTCGGCAATGAAGAAGAGTGAGAACTTCATCGCGCTGTACTCAGTATGGTATCCGGCGATGAGCTCTGCTTCGGCCTCCGGAAGGTCGAAGGGCAACCGATTGGTCTCCGCAAACGCGGCAACGAGAAAAATGAAAAATGCGATCGTCAGGTTGACGACGTTCCATCCGCCATACGCCTGCTGTGTGATTATCGAGCCGAGTGTCACGTTCCCCGCCAGCAGCAACACCGGAATCGTGGACATGCCCAGCGATATCTCATACGAAATCATCTGGGCACTCGAGCGAAGTCCGCCGAGGAGCGAGTACTTGTTGTTCGATGCCCAGCCGGCCAGCACAATTCCGTACACGCCAAGCGAGCTGATTGCGAGAATAAAAAGAAATCCGACCGGCAGATCGGCCACTACCATATCCACTCGTCCCCACCGCGTCGGGAACGGCGCACCGAAAGGAATTACAGCGAAGGTGGTAAGCGCGGGAATAAAAGCCAGGATCGGCGCAAGAATAAAAATCGGCTTGTAGGCGGCCTCCGGATACGTCTCTTCCTTCATGAAATTCTTGAGGCCGTCAGCGGCAGGCTGCAACAGGCCGCCCGGACCGACCCGGTTGGGGCCGTGCCGATCCTGGATCCATGCCGAGATCTTCCGTTCGCCGAGTGTCAGCAACGCCACGCCCACCATGTAGATGGTGAAGACGACCAGCATCTTGATCAGCGTGAAGATGACGAAGGCGCCGGTGCTCACGGGGGGTAGCTGTGGGTTCGCGGCCTGAAGGAGAAACTGCGAATACATCATTGTGAGACCGCTGACGCCATCGGATCCAGCACCTTGAGCCCCCGCAACCCGATGGCATCATAGCTGAGGCCCGAAAAAGCCGGATGAGATGCAGCGAGCCTTCCAAACACGTCCGACGGCAGATAGAAATTGTTCTGCGCATCGAGCGCGCCGAGCAGATCACCGAGCACGAGCCAGCTTGGGCGTGCAAGGCCCGGTGCCGCCCGCGCCTGCGTGAACCGCTGTACCCTTCCACGGATATTGGTGAACGTGCCTTCCTCCTCCGTGAAGTTCGAAGTCGGGAGAACCACTGCGGCGTGCCTTACGGAGGCTGGCAGCGTAGTGCCGATCAGGATCACCGACGAGGCCCTGGCCAGATCGGCAGCTGGAATTCCGGCAAGATCGTCGTCGGCGACAATCAGGACGTCTCCCTCGGCGAAGTCAGCCAATGGCGAGTCGGAGCGTGTAAAACCGAGAAGCTCGGCACCATTGACGTTGGCGGCCCGGTCTTTTCTGAGAGCGAGATCCTCGACGCCAGGTAGTGGCGCTTCATCGCCGGTTACAACGCGAAATACGCCATCGCCACCATTCCGATTTATCAGCAGCGTGAGGAGATAGAGCGCCTCGTTTGAAAGCATTGGCGAGGCGAGTACAAAAGCCCGCCTGTCGCGAAGCAAATCTGCAGCGGAATGGATCGCCGCCTCCCAGTCGCAGACGGCCAATGCTCCGGATTGCCGAACCATAGGCGATTCGGCGCGATCCTGGCGGTTCATCCAACGATAATTGAGGCGGCCGTAATCGCACATGAAGTATTCATTGACTTCTGCATTTGGCCTCGGCTTCAGCCGCGTGACAGCGTTGTCCCTCACCTCGATCATCATGTTGCAGCCCTGTGTGCAGTTGGGGCACACAGAAGCAGCGCGGTCGAGCTCCCACGCCCGCGCCTTGTTCAGAAAATCCTTCGACAGCAGCGCTCCGACGGGACACAGATCAATAACATTCGCGGCCCAGGGGTGCGTCAGATCGCGGCCCTCGAATTTTCCGATAAGCGCTCGGTCACCGCGCTCGCTGACGTTGAGTACCGTGTCGTGAGCAAGGTCGTCCATGAAGCGGACACACCGAGTGCACAGAATGCAGCGGTTGGGCACATACAGGACGTCCCCGCCAAAATCCTCCACCGGGTTGAAGCGCTTGGGGTCGCGATAACGCGAATCAGCGCGTCCCTCCTGAAAGGTGAAGTCCTGGAGCTCACATTCCCCTGACTGATCGCAGATCGGACAGTCCAGCGGGTGATTGATCAGCAGGAATTCAAGGACGCCTTTCCGCGCCTCGAGCGCCCGATCGTTGTGAACGTGAACCACCTGCCCCTCCGCCACAGATGTAGCGCAGGACGGTGCGAGCTTCGGTGCTTTCTCCACTTCCACCAGGCACATCCGGCACACGCCAGGAATTGGCAGGCTCGGGTGATAGCAGTAGTGGGGTATGAGAATCCCGGCCGTTTTCGCGGCTTCGAGAATCGACGTGCCTTCGGGAACCGATACCGGACGGCCCTCAATCGTGAGATTCACCATCTTCAGATCACCCATCAGGCCACCGCCGCCATGACCGAGTGAACGCGCTTGCCGTGAATCAACGATTCGAACTCCGAACGAAACTTTCGAATGCCCGAGATAACAGGCGTCGCACACGAATCGCTCAGCACGCAGATGGTCGTCCCGGTCATGTTCTCGGCGATATCCATGAGCGTGTCGAGATCCTCCATTGTTCCCTGTCCGTCGCGGATACGCTCCAGAATTTTCGTGGTCCAGGCGGTGCCTTCGCGACACTGAGTGCACTGTGCACAGCTTTCATGTGCGAAGAAGCGCGCGAGTCGCGCAATTACCCGAACCATCGACTGAGCGTCGTCGATCACGATTACCCCGCCCGATCCGAGCATCGACCCCTGGGCCACGAAACCTTCGTAATCCATCAGCGTGGCGTCAGCCTCGTCCATGGTTTGAATCGGCACCGAAGCACCGCCGGGGATCACGGCCTTGAACTTTCTGCCTTCTGTCGGGCCACCGCACAGATCGTACAGAAATTCCTTGAAAGGAAATCCCATCGCGACTTCGTAGGTGCCCGGGAACCGCACATTACCGCAGACAGAAAAAAGCTTGGATCCGGTGCTTTTTGGATTCGAAAGCGACATTCCCTTATACCAGTCCGCGCCCTGGATCAGAATCGCGTTGACGGCAGCGAGCGTCTCGACATTGTTGATCGTCGTCGGCTGCCCGAACACTCCGGAAACCGCGGGGAAAGGCGGTTTAATTCGCGGATTCCCGCGCCTGCCCTCGAGCGAGTTCATGAGCGCGGTCTCCTCGCCGCATATGTAGGCGCCAGCGCCCTTGTGAACGTATACGTCGATGCGCTTTCCCGTGCCCATCGCATTGGCGCCAAGAATCCCGGCATCATACGCCTCCTTCACAGCGCGCTCCATCCACAGCAGCGGCTCCGTAAATTCCCCGCGAATATAGATGTAGGCAGTTTCGGCGCCGATCGCATATGCTCCGATCGCGCATCCCTCTACCAGCGAATGCGGTGTCCACCGCATGATCTCGCGGTCCTTGAACGTTCCCGGCTCGGATTCGTCCGCGTTACAGCAGAGGTAATGGGGCTTTCCGTCGCCGGGTTTCATGAACGACCACTTCATTCCGGTGGGGAACCCGGCTCCGCCACGCCCGCGCAGGCCCGATTCCTTGACGATGCCGACAATTGCCTCCGGAGTCATTCCAAGCGCCTTCTCCAGAGCCTGGTATCCACCACGCTTTTTCCAGCCATCAAGCGAGCGAGCGTCGGGATCGCCAAAATATTCCGAGAGAATCGGAGTTTCACGCGCGTGGGATTTGTGCGGATAACCCATTATGGCAGGCGCTCGAGAAGGGCTGGTACGGTATCAGGGATGACTGATTCGATGAATTCGTCGTTTATCATCAGTGGCGTAGGAAACCCGCACGCACCCAGGCATTCAACCTCGATTACCGCGAATCGATTGTCCGGCGATGTCACTCCGAGCTCCCCGGTGCCGGTGTGTTTCAGAAGGGACTTGACGACCTCATCCGCGCCGCAGATACCGCACGGCGAGGTCGTGCACACCTGAATGAAGTATTTCGCGACCGGATGCTGGTGGTACATCGTGTAGAACGTCACCACGCCCTTTACGTAGGCGGGTGTCAGATCGAGAACCTCGGCCACTTCCGCCATGGCCGGTCCACTTACCCAGCCCCGCTCCCGCTGCACCATCCACAATGCCGGGAGGAGCGCCGCCATCTTTGTGGGATAGCGAGTCAACAGCTCATCGAGCTCGCGCTGTGCCTCTCCGGTAAAGACCGGCGTGTAATCAGCTGCAGCGTGGCCGTCGTGATCATGGGATGCAAGCGCAGGGGAAGCTTTGCCACCCATCGCTTGAGCACTCACCGGTCGATTTCCCCCATCACGATGTCAATGCTGGCGTTAATCGCAATGACGTCCGACAACAGGTGCCCTTCCACCATCTTGGGAATCGCCGAAAGGTTGATGAACGATGGCGGACGGATCCGCCAGCGAACCGGCTTGGACGTGCCATCCGATACCATGTAATACCCTTTTTCACCCTTGGGGCTCTCGACCGCAACATACGATTCACCAGTCGGCGGACGCGGGCCTTCCATCACCTGCTTGAAGTGATGAATCATCGATTCCATTTCACTTGTCGCCTTCGATTTTGGCGGCAGAATGACACGCGCATCGTCCACGTTCACCGGTCCATCCGGAAGCCGCTCGGCCGCCTGCTGAAGAATTCGTACCGATTGCCTGAGCTCTTCCATGCGCACCAGGAAACGATCGTATACATCGCCATTCGTTCCCACCGGAACATCAAAGTCGTAGGTCTCGTAGTCGAGGTACGGAAAATCCTTGCGGACGTCGTACGCAACGCCGGAAGCTCTGAGCATGGGGCCTGATAATCCCCAGTTCACTGCCTCCTCCGGACTCATCACGCCGAGGCCGATCGTGCGCCCCACCCAGATCGCATTCTTTGTCAGCATGCGGTCAATTTCGTCGAGCGTCTGGGGGAAGTTCCGAAGGAACTGCCCAAGACCGTCCATCCAGCCGGCTGGGATGTCAGCCGCCATCCCGCCCACGCGAGTAGCAGACGTCGTCAGGCGCGCCCCTACCCAACCTTCAAGCAGATTGTAGACGTTCTCGCGTTCCTGGAATGCCCAAAGGAACGGCGTAAATGCGCCAATATCGATGCAGGTCGTTCCAAGCCACACGAGATGGGAGATGATCCGCGACAGCTCGGCCGCTATCACTCTCAGAACGGTGCAGCGCTCGGTGATCTCGATGCCAAAAAGTCTTTCGGCGCCGAGCGCGAAGGCGACATTGTTGCCGATCGAATTGAGATAGTCCTCACGATCGGTCCAGGGAATGATCTGGTTGTATTGGCGATATTCGCCGATCTTCTCGAATCCACAGTGCAGATAACCGACGTGAGGGATGCACCGGACGACGGTCTCGCCGTCGAGCTCGAGCACCAGGCGCAAAACTCCGTGGGTTGCAGGGTGCTGAGGTCCGATGTTGATCAGCATGTGATCGCCGTCGAGCTCGGGCTCCATCGACTCGGGCGGCATGACGTCGACCGCGGCGCCACGATTGTCGGTGACGAGGGGAACGCGCTGCGGCCGGCCCTGTTGATCGAGGCCGGTGGTGGAGAGTTCCATTTCGACAGTTCGATTTGCCATGCTACTCCCCCGTCCGTTCGCCGGCGCCCAGCCGCTTGCGCATCTCTTCGGGCAAGTCCTCGAAAGCGTCGGCAATGCTGAGCTCGTCCATCGAATACTTCGCTTCAGGATTTTGCGACAACGCCTGTCGCAACTGCTCGGCGCGACTGAAACGCCCGCGCAATGGGAAATCCTTGCGCAGCGGATAGCCTTCCTTGTACTGCTCCCACATGAGGATCCGGCGCAGATCCGGATGACCGTCGAACGCGATGCCGAACATGTCGTAGCACTCCCGCTCCATCCAGTCTGCGGCTTTCCATATCCCCCAGACGCTCGGCACTCGTAGGGGTGCGTCCTTGGCGAGTTGGGTCTTGACACGCAAAAACCGCCGAAATGGCAGCGAGCGGAGGTGCCAGACGACTTCGATTGGCTGGTCGAAGTCGCGGTACTCAACGGCGGTGACGTCGCTCAGATAATCGTACCGCTGCGCAGGATCATCGCGGAGCCACTGCATGATGCCGGTAACAGCGTCCGTTTTGATAACCACTGTGGTTTCGCCCCAGACCACATCGCTGCGGAGCACCGAACCCGGAAATTGTGCCATCATCGCGGCGCTGCCTGGATTTGGCGGTCCGCCCCGGTGCGGAATGTTCCGTGGCGTTGCCGGCACCACCCCATCTGTTGCTGCACTGCCTGCGGCAACGACGTCGAACTTCTCAGTCACGGCGCTGATCGATTCTGCTGTACCGAATTACCGAATGGCTCCGACAATTCGTCGATGGCGGCGGCAGGGATATACAGCTGACTGGAAGGATCGGGAACGATCTCGTCCCTGAGTCGGCTGTCCGACCCACGTTCGTTCATCACCTTGTCCTGCAACATCCGGATGCCGTAGATCAGCCCTTCCGGCCGCGGCGGGCAGCCGGGAACGTAAACGTCGACCGGAATGATCGTATCGATTCCCTGGACAACCGCGTAGTTGTCGAACATCCCGCCGCTGGAAGCGCACGCACCCATCGAAATACACCATTTGGGCTGAGGCATCTGCTGCCAGATCCGACGGATGATCGGTGCCAGCTTGAAAGGCACACGCCCAGCGCAGATGAGAACATCCGCCTGCCTGGGGGAGAAACTCATCCGTTCCATGCCGAACCTCGCGAGATCAAAGCGGCTTGCGGCGGTGGCCATGAACTCGATGGCGCAGCATGCCGTTCCGAAGGGCATTGGCCAGAGCGAGTTGGCGCGCCCCCAGTTGACCAGGAAATCGAGGCGGGTCGTGACCCAGCCTTCCTGACTCTGCGGTTCGTAGGAGACCGAGCGGGTCTCCGTGCGAGATGCTAGTCCCATTGAAGTGCTCCCTTTTTCCAGACGTACGCCAGGCCGACCACGAGAATCAGCATGAACACGAGCATCTCGCCGAGTCCGAAGAACGAAGTCTGACCGGCAGGACACGAACCGTTGAGGAGTGGAACCGAGCATGACAGGTGCCTGTAGTAGACGCCCCACGGGATCATGAAAACGGTTTCGATGTCGAAGATGATGAACAGAATCGCGACAAGGTAGAACTTGATCGAAAAGCGCTCGCGCGCGTCTCCGAGAACCGGGATCCCGGATTCGTATGGATTCTGTTTTACGGGCGTGGGACGCGAACGCATTGTGAGGGCCGAAATGGCCACGATCAGAAGAGCGTTCATGACCACAAACCCGAGGAGCATCAGCACCGGCAGGTACGCGCGACTCATTGAGTTCCGGACTTCGTGAAAAATTTCACTAACGGTTGAGACCAGAATTTATCGTCCCCACCGGCACGCGCGAAAGGGGACGCGGTAGACGGAAACGAAAGGACTTCTTACATTCACGCGCCCGGCGTCGGCAACCGATGCACGGCGGCTCCGCAATTCCCAACCAACAAATGTCAATCCAATCAGATCGCTGGATCACCGAGATGGCCTCGTTGCATGGCATGATCGATCCATTCGAGAGCAGTCAGGTGCGCTCCGGCGTAATCTCGTATGGCGTCAGCTCCTACGGATACGACATGAGGGTGGCGAACGAGTTTCGCATCTTCACCAATGTCCTGAACTCGATAGTGGATCCGAAGGCCTTCGATCCGAAGTCCTTTGTCGAGTACGAAGGTGAAGTCTGTATCGTGCCCCCCAATTCTTTCGCGCTCGCAAGATCGGTGGAGTATTTCCGGATCCCCCGGAATGTGCTTACGGTTACGGTCGGTAAATCCACATACGCGCGCTGCGGGATCATCACGAACGTAACCCCGCTCGAGCCGGAGTGGGAAGGTTACGTAACACTGGAGATATCCAACACAACTCCGCTGCCCGCGAAGATTTACGCCAACGAGGGTATCGCGCAGGTTTTGTTTTTCAAGGGCGATGAGGAACCCCTCGTTTCCTACAAGGACAAGAAGGGAAAGTATCAGGGGCAGACCGGGGTAACTCTCCCGAAACTTTAGGAACCAAAGCGCCGGGGAAGCACGTCGATGGCGTGGCGCCATCGATCCCCTCCCAGGCAACAATATGATTCCTCCGTGTGTTTCGTTCGGTAACTCGACTGTCGTGGTCTGCGCGTTCACGCAGGCGTTAGCCTCGTTCACCGTCAGGGTGACGACGCGGTTACCACTGTGCGGGTAGGTGGCGCTAACGACCTTGCCTGAGGTAGTCGGATCCGGTGACCGCCCGAGGTTCCAGGTGTAGGAGACAACCTGCACGTCGTCGGTCGAGCTGGATGCGTCGAGTGTGCATGTCAGGCCTGTACAGCTCCAGGTGAAGTTCGCAGCCGGGTGGCGCGTTAGGCGGAGGCGGAGGCGGCGGCACTACAGCCCCCACCGACAACTATTGTTTTCGTTACACAACTGCTGTTTCCTGCGTTGTCGGTCACCGTGAGGACCACAACCCTGTTTCCCTCGTGCGGATACGTGGCGGATACGACCTGCCCCGTCGCCGTCGGACCGGCTGACTTCCCGACGTTCCAGTTGTAGGAGACAATCTGACCATCATCGGTCGAACTCGATCCGTTGAGGTTGCACGTCAGGCCACTGCAGCTCCAGGTGAAGTTGGCCACGGGCGCAGTGTTGACAGGCGGCGGTGGCGGTGGTGGTGGTGGTGGTGCCGGCGGCGGGGGTGGTGGCGGTGGTGGAGTGGTTGGCGCTGCGAGGGTATTTGTGCGCAGGAGCCTGTTCGTTGAATTTAGTTTGGTAGCTCGACTGGCATTGTCTGCGTGCTTTCGCGGACGTTAGCCTCGTAGCTTTGCGTCCCCGCCTTTCGACGGGTTTGCCCTTATCGCGACTCCGCATGGAAGAGCGTTCATGCATGTGGATGTCGGCTACTGCACCCTCGACGATTGCGTTTTTGAAACGCAACTCGCCGGCTGACCCTTCAGCCGTGCAGGCCTGCTCGAATGAAGTCCCTGTTCATTCGCGAAATGGTGTCAATACTGATCTCCTTCGGACAAGCTTCCTGGCACTCGCCAAATAATGTGCAGCTTCCGAACGTTTCGAGGTCCATCTGTGCAACCATCGAGATGACGCGCCGATGTCTCTCGGGTTGACCCTGCGGCAGGTGCCCGAGGTGGCTGATCTTTGACGCCGTGAAGAGTGAAGCCGAGGCGTTGGGGCATGCGGCCACGCACGCACCACAACCAATGCAGGACGCGGCATCCATTGCAGCGTCAGCAGAAGTCTTGCCGATCAGAATTTCGTTCGCATCCTGTGCGCCGCCGGTTGACGCACTCACGAAGCCACCTGCCTGAATGATCCGGTCGAGCGCTTCCCTGTTCACCACCAGGTCGCGAATAACCGGGAATGCTTTGGCTCGCCACGGTTCAATGACGATCGTATCGCCGTCGGCAAAGCTTCTCATGTGCAACTGACATGTGGCGGTTCCCTTCATCGGTCCGTGAGCAGCCCCGTTTATCATCAGCGAGCACGACCCACAGATTCCCTCGCGGCAGTCGTGATCGAACGCTATCGGGTTTCCGCCCTCCACGGTCAGCCTCTCATTCAACACGTCGAGCATCTCCAGAAACGACATGTCAGGACTGATGTCCGGTGCATCGTAGTCAACCAGGGCCCCACGACTGCCCGCGTTCTCCTGTCTCCAGATTCGGAGCTTGAGGTGCATCACTTGTAGCTCCGTTGCGACAGCTTCACATTTTCGAACACGAGTGGCTCGCGATTGAGGATCGGCTCCCTGTCCGCGCCCGCGTATTCCCAGGCTGCTACATAAGTGAAATCCTCATCGTTCCGGAGCGCCTCGCCGTCAGGGGTCTGGCTTTCCTCTCGAAAATGTCCGCCGCAGGATTCAGTGCGATGAAGAGCGTCTCTGCACATGAGCTCGGAAAGCTCGAGAAAATCAGCAACTCGTCCCGCCTTTTCGAGAGCCTGATTGAGTTGCGCATCGCTTCCGGGAACATTCACGTTTCGCCAGAATTCAGCCCGTAATTCCGGGATGAGCTCGAGTGCTTTTCGCAGGCCGGCGTCGTTGCGGGCCATACCGCAGGAATCCCACATGATCCTGCCAAGCTCACGATGAAAAGAATCCACCGTCCGCTTTCCGCCAATCGTCAGGAACTTTTCCGTGCGCTCCGCCACTCCGGCTTCGGCTTCGCGGAACGCGGGATGCGTCGAGTCGAGTTTCGACGGCCTGCTGGACGCGAGGTAATCACCAATGGTATTGGGCAGAACGAAGTAACCGTCCGCCAGACCCTGCATCAACGCGCTTGCGCCCAGCCGGTTGGCACCATGATCGGAAAAATTCGCTTCGCCAATCACGTGCAGACCTTCAACGGTGCTCATCAGATTATAGTCGACCCACAACCCGCCCATTGTGTAGTGAACCGCCGGGTATATACGCATGGGGAGCGTGTAGGGATTCTCGTCCGTGATTCGCTGATACATCTCGAAAAGATTCCCGTAGCGTTCCCGGATGACCTTTTCACCGAGCCGCTCGATTGCGTCGGCAAAATCGAGATACACCCCGAGGCCGCTTTCTCCAACACCGCGGCCCTCATCGCAAACTTCCTTCGCCCCGCGCGATGCGATATCACGAGGGGCAAGGTTGCCGAAGCTCGGATACTTGCGTTCGAGAAAGTAGTCGCGCTCTGCCTCCGGAATCTCGCGTGGGGGCCGCTTGTCGCCCACCGCCAGGGGCACCCACACGCGGCCGTCATTGCGCAGCGATTCACTCATCAGCGTGAGCTTTGACTGATATTCGCCGCTGACGGGGATACAGGTCGGATGGATCTGCGTGAAACACGGATTCGCGAACGCTGCACCCCGCTTGTACGCGCGCCAGATGGCGGTGGCGTTTGAGCCCTTTGCGTTGGTGGAGAGGTAGAAAACGTTGCCATATCCACCAGTACCGAGCACCACCGCATCGGCGACATGCGACTCAATCTTGCCGCTCACGAGGTCGCGCGTGACGATCCCGCGCGCCTTGCCATCCACAACCACGAGGTCGAGCATCTCCGAGCGCGTATGCATCTCGACATTGCCAAGCGCGATCTGTCGCTCCAGTGCCTGATATGCGCCAAGCAGCAACTGCTGGCCGGTCTGACCGCGTGCATAAAAAGTTCTCGAGACCTGCGCCCCACCAAACGAACGATTGGCCAGCAGCCCGCCGTATTCCCGCGCGAACGGCACCCCCTGCGCAACGCACTGATCGATGATGTTGACGCTGATCTCGGCGAGGCGGTAGACGTTTGCCTCCCGCGCGCGGAAATCCCCGCCTTTGATCGTGTCGTAGAACAGCCGGTAGATGCTGTCACCGTCGTTCTGATAATTCTTGGCGGCGTTGATGCCGCCCTGAGCCGCAATGCTGTGCGCGCGTCGCGGGGAATCCTGAAAGCAGAAACACCTGACTTTGTAGCCAAGCTCGGCAAGCGTCGCGGCCGCGGCTGCGCCGCCAAGACCGGAGCCGACGACGACGATCTCGTACTTCCGCTTGTTAGCCGGATTGACCAGCCGCATCTCGAAGCGATGACGATCCCACTTCTTCTCGAGCGGCCCGCCGGGCGTGCGTGCGTTCAGCTCCACGTTATCGCACCCAGCCGGCGATCACGGCCACCGGAACTATTGTAAATCCGAACCAGACCAGCACAGCAACGATCAGCGCGAACTTTCGGCGAAGCGGGTCGGTGGAGCGCTGCGCAAAACCAAGCGAACGGACCGAACTCCACACGCCATGATAAAGGTGCAATCCGACCGCAATCATTGAAATTACGTAGAACGCCGACACCCACCAGATTCTGAAGCTCGTTACAATGTTTGAATAGACATCAGCGACACTGAACGATCCTGCCGGCCTGATGGTTCCCGTCGTGAAATGCAGGATATGTAGTATGACGAACAGCAGCAACAGAGCCCCGCCCCACCTCATGGTGCGGGATGCCACTGTCGAGACCTGCGGTTCGCGCTGTGCGTAGCCCACCGGACGGGCAGCGCGATTCTGCACTGTCAGCTGAACTGCCGCAACAACATGAACAACCAGTGCCGAGGCAAGTACCGCCCGCACCAGCCAGAGAAGCTCGCCGGTGCTTTTCAGAAAATGCGAATATGCGTTGATCGCCTCACGGCCCTGCATCACCAGCAGATTACCCGACATGTGTCCAACGACGAATCCAACCCATATCAGCCCCGTGAGGCCCATCACTGCTTTTTTTCCTATCGCCGATTTGTAGAATCGAACTACCCGGCTCATCTCCGCACTAGAGGCTCACCGCGCTCATCGGCTCGCGAACCGCTTCGGCACTCTTGGCAAGTGCATCCCGCTCAGACTCGGTAAGCTCGACTTCGATGATCCTTGCAAGGCCCTTGCTGCCAAGAACACAGGGCACTCCAAGGAACAGGCCCGACATGCCGTACTCTCCCTCGAGCCAGGCGGCGCAAGGGAGAATTCTTTTTTGATCGCGGACGATCGCCTCGCACATCTGCACGGCCGCAGCTGAAGGCGCATAATACGCAGAGCCTGTCTTCAGGTGCTTGACGATCTCGGCCCCGCCCGTTCGGGTGCGTTCGACGATGGCATCCAGTGTCTGCCGCGACATCAGTTGCGTAACGGGGATTCCGCTTACACTTGTATACGATATCAGCGGGACCATCGTGTCGCCGTGTCCGCCGAGCACCATTGCCTGAATGTCGCGAACCGATACGTCAAGTGCTTCGGCGATGAAGGCCCGGTAGCGCGCTGTGTCCAGCACACCGGCCATACCCAGCACACGCTCGCGGGGAAATCCGGTCACCTGTTTCGCGACATACGACATGACGTCGAGCGGATTCGACACCACGATGACAATCGCATTGGGAGACGTGTCGCGCACACTCTCGGAAACCTGCTTGACGATGCCGGCATTCGTATTGAGAAGGTCGTCGCGCGACATTCCCGGCTTGCGCGCAATGCCAGCGGTGATCACGACCACTTCGGATCCAGCCGTCTCCTCGTAGCTGTTGGTGCCAGTAACCCGGGAATCAAAACCTTCGATAGGTGCAGATTGCCACTGGTCGAGCGACTTTCCCTGAGGAATCCCTTCCTGGATATCGACGAGTATTACATGCCTCGCCAGCTCTTTCTCGGCGATACGCTGAGCGGTCGTCGCGCCGACATTGCCTGCGCCGACGACCGTTATTTTATTGACCATTTAATTTGTCCGGGGATGAATGACTTCGAGCGCGAAAGTTATTTCGCGCGGTGCGGGAGGGCAAACTGTCGGCGCCATGCCGGTAGTAGCGGTCTACCCTCCGACTTGCGACAGTGCCCGAAGTCCGCCAACGCGCATCTGCAACAGCTGGTGCTCCTTTGGTTTTTCGGCCAACGCCTGTCGAAAAAACGGCTCGAGTGGTTCGCCGCGGCGGTGAGGATCCCTTAGACTGACCTCGTGGTCTCCGAACAGGCATGTTCGCAGGCGCCCATCGGCTGTGAGGCGAACGCGGTTGCACGAGCCGCAGTAGGTGTGCGTCATCGGCGAAATGACACCAATCGTTCCGGCACCACCGTCGAGCCGATAATAATCAGCCGGCCCATTACTCTGCGCCGGTCCCGGAGTACGGGTCACGCTGCCAAGGGCCGATACTCGGTCGAGAACCTCTTCCGATTCGACGATATGATCCCACGTGAGCGCTCTCATGTCGCCCACCGGCATCAACTCGATGAATCTGACATGCCACGGGTGGTCGAGTGTCAATCGGGCGAAATCAAGAATTTCGTCGTCGTTGATCCCCCGCATCACCACTACGTTGATCTTGACTGGGTCGAGTCCATTTCGCTCGGCAGCCGTCGCCGCAGCGACCGGATCGAAGCTCACTGAACGTCGCGCAATCGTCGCGATTCTGCCGGGCTGCAATGAATCGACGCTCATGTTCACCCGGTCGAGCCCAGCCCGCCTCATCGCCGGCGCAAGCTCGGCCAGGCGGACGCCGTTGGTGGATAGCGAAATATCCTCGATGTCCCGGATCGACCGCAGCATTGCAATGAGCGCTGTCAGTCCCGGCCGGAGCGTCGGCTCGCCGCCACTCAGCCGCACTCGGCGAAGGCCAACCGCGGCGAGTTGGCCGACAATCGCGGCGATCTCCTCATAGGTCAGAATATCCGCCTTGGGCAGCCATTCGAGACCCTCGGCGGGCATGCAGTAGAGACACCTGAAATTGCATCGATCCGTGACCGAAACGCGAAGATACTCGATGCTTCGCCCGTGCTGGTCCAGCAGGCTTGCGGTCACGCCGCGCGCTCCCGTGTCGGATCGATCCAGACCCGGCTTCCATCTTCGTAATGCTCCATCTTCCAAATCGGGACCCGAAGCTTGAACTCCTCGATCACGTATTGCATAGCACCAATAGCCTGCGCGCGACGTTCATGAGCGGCTGCTATCACGATGCTCGCATCGCCAACTTGCAGCAGCCCCAGCCGGTGCTCGACTACGATATCAGGCCGATCGAACCGTTCCCCAGCCTCGCTGATTATGGCCAGCATTTCGCTCTCAGCCATAGCATCGTATGCGGAATACTCGATCGCTGTGACTGTACGGCCATTATTTTGATTTCGGACTGTGCCCACGAAGATCGCAGTCGCCCCCCTGCTGTATGAAGCCACCTCATCGAGGAGCCGGAAGGTTTCGATCGTTTCGTTGACCAGCCTGACCCTCACCCTCAGCCGCCAGCAACCGGGGGAATGACGGCGATCTCATCCCCACCGGCGATCAGCGCTGTCGGTGCAGCGTAAGCATGATTGATGGCGATCAGTGGATTCGGCGGCAGCCGCAACGCGTCTGGCAGGGCCGCGATCGAGGCCCTCAAATCGAGCACTGTGGCGCCATCGGGCAAAACTAAATCCATGGTGGAGCGGCCGAGAGAATCGGCGTACGACGCAAAGAACCTGACCGTGACGTTCATTGGACCTCCCAACTCAAATTACTGCTCGTCGGCAATATTGGCGTCGCTCAGCTCGGAGATCTCGACCCCCGCCACCAGTGCTCGCAACTCTTTCGAAGGTTTGAAAACAGGCACAGGCCGCGCCGAGACCTCTACGGGCGATCCGGTCCGTGGGTTCCGGGCCATCCGCGTCTTGCGTCTCCGTATCTTGAATGTACCAAATCCCCGCACTTCGATGTTTTCCTGATGCTGAAGTGACTCCTTGATCGACTCGAGAAAAGCATCGACGACCCGGGCGCAGTCCTTCTTTGAGATCATCGGCCCCGCGGTGCGGGAAATCTGCGCCGTGACTCGTTCGACAAGGTCCGCCTTCGTCATGAATGTGCCTCTGAAGTAACGCCCGCAGAATAACGTAACTCGTTAAATATTATGACGTTACTAAAACCGTGTCAAGCGTTTCGGGAGCCGCTCAATTGTCCGCGCGGATGCCTCAGCGGTCCTGAATAGCTTTCAGAAATTCAGCGAAATGTGGAACCGCATCGTGAGGCCCTGGCGCGGCCTCAGGATGATACTGAACGCCGAAAACGGGCAGTTGGGAGTGTCTGAGGCCCTCGATTGTGCCGTCATTCAGATTCACGTGCGTCACCGCAAGGTCCGGGGCGCCACTGACCGACGCCTCGTCGCCCTGCACGGCGAACCCGTGATTCTGTGAGGTTATCAGAACCCGGCCCGATGAGACTTCCCGCACCGGATGGTTCCCCCCCCGATGACCGAACGGGAGCTTCACAGTCGACCCTCCGAAAGCGAGCCCAAGAAGCTGGTGCCCGAGGCAGATCCCGAACACCGGGATGCCGCTTGTGGCAAGATCGCGAACGGCATCCGGCGCGTAGGCGATGGCGTCAGGATCGCCAGGTCCGTTGGAGAGAAAGATACCGTCCGGGGCCTCGGTCAAAACATCTGTCGCCGGCGTAGTCGACGGCACAACGGTGACGCGACAACCGTTGTCGGCGAACAGTCTCAGAATATTGCGTTTTATCCCAAAATCGTAGGCGATGATGTGTCTGGTGGCCTGAGGATCGCCCCAGACATACCGGTCGCGCGTGGACACTCTCGATGCGAGATCGAGCCCCTCCATCGACGGACATCCGGCCAGCGCGTTCGTCGCCACCTCACTCGGCGATTCGCCCGTGTCGATCACGCCTCTCATGACACCCGCTGACCGCAGGTGGCGTGTAAGACGACGGGTGTCAACGCCATGCAGGATAGGCACTTGGGCGGCGCCAAGCCACTCCGCAAGATTGCCCGTTGCACGCCAGTTGGAGTACGAGGCAGATAATTCACGGACGATCACGCCCGCTACCTGAGGCGTGGTCGATTCGGGATCTTCGGTGTTGACCCCGTAATTCCCGATCTGCGTCGCGGTCATGACGACGATCTGGCCGCGAAACGAAGGATCGGTGAACATTTCCTGGTAGCCAGTCATGTTCGTTGAGAAAACGACTTCAGCGACGACCGGCTCGTTCCTGACCGCGCGCACAACTGCGTCGCTGCCGCTTGAATCGGATCGGTTGCGAGTAACAGAGCCGTGAAAAAGGGTTCCGTCCTCGAGGAGGAGAAACCCTGGCTCACTGTTAACGTCCATCGCCCGGCCCGGTTACCGTTGCGACGGCGGCGGGGGAGGAGTGGTAGCGGGCGCGCCCGCAGGCGGAATTGACGCGGGTGGTCGAGTAGCCGGAGCGGTCGCCGCTGGCGGCGGTGGTATGGTCCGTGGGGCGGCTCCTGGAGCCGGCTCGAGCGGTACAGCAGGGCTTGCAGGTGGCGTTGACAGAGGCGCAGGCGCTGCGCCGGCCGGCGGATTCGAAAACGTATCTTCGAGAATCGAGCGAGGTGCCCGCGCCCGCGTCGACATGATCTGGAGGACGAATGCGAGCGTCAGAAAAATGCCGCCGCACCACCACGCGGCCTTCGTCAGCAAGGTCCCCGCCTGACGGATGCCGATGAAGGCGTCTGGCGACGAGCTCGCACCGCCAAAGCTGGCGGCGAGTCCGCTGCCCTTGCCGGCTTGCAAAAGAATGCTGGCGACGAGAACTATCGCGTCGATTACGAGAATGACGAGAAGAAAATTATAGAACATTTCAAGTTGTTGGAGACACCCGAGCAGCCCGCAATATCGCCGGAATCCTGCGACACAGTCAAGTGAACGTCAGGGTGCCTGTCCCCGGGCAACGGTCAGCCACGATCCTGCATCGAGGCTTGCGCCGCCTACAAGGAGACCATCCACTTCGCGTGCGGCGAGTAAAGAGGTGACATTGGCTGCGCTCACGCTGCCACCATAAAGCACAGGTGTAGTTCGCGAGCGATCCCCACAGAGGTTTTTCAACTCGGTCCGAATGGCCGAGTGCATCGACGTCGCGTCGTCGGGTGTGGCAGTACGGCCTGTTCCGATTGCCCATACGGGCTCATATGCGACCATTACTTCCCTCGTCGCAAGTTGTGTCATTTGCGAAAAGCCCACCCGGAGCTGGTCCAGAACCACAGCTTCGGCCTCTCCGGCGTCTCGCTGAGCCAGGGTCTCCCCAATGCAAAGCAGGGGGGTCAGTCCGCCTCGCTCCGTAGCCGCGCATTTCAGAGCTGTCTGCTCGCTGGTTTCGCCAAAAATGTGGCGACGCTCGGAGTGACCAACTAGGATGACCCGGGCCCCAGCGTCGCGCGCCATTCCGACGGATAATTCGCCGGTGAATGCACCCTGGTCTGCAGCGTGGACGTTCTGAACGCCCAGCAGAATGTCTCGCCGGTCGGCGAGCGCGGCAGCCACAACGTGAAATGAGAGCGCAGGAGGAAATATGAGGATCGTGCGATCGTTCTGCCTTGGATATTGATCGAGGAATGACTGCATGAACTCACCGGCCGACGTGGGCCCGTTGTTCATTTTCCAGTTAGCCGCAATGACGGGCCGATTCATGTTGCACTCCGGGTATCGAGCGCTTCAACGCCGGGGAGAAGCTTCCCCTCGAGAAATTCAAGTGATGCGCCACCCCCGGTCGAAACGTGGCTCATGCGGTCCGAAAGCCCCGCTTGCCCGACAGCGGCAGCCGAGTCGCCGCCACCTACGATTGTGATCGCGCCCTGGGACGCGCCTGCCGCCATCGCGTCTGCAATCGCGCGCGTTCCGCTGGCAAACGCGGGAGTTTCAAAAACCCCCATCGGCCCGTTCCACAGCACAGTCTTCGCTGATCTTATGGCCCGCCCGTATGATTGCGATGTTTCAGGACCGATGTCGAGCATTGCATGATCCGGCGGGATAGAGTCCGCGCGGACTGTCCGCGCACTTTCCGGGTCATCAACCGAACGGGCGACGATTGCATCGTGCGGAAGGATGAGCCGGCTCCCTGCCGTCTCGAGGATTTTCCGGGCCATATCAACCCGATCGTGCTCAAACAGCGATTGGCCTGTCTCGAATCCCCGGGCGCGAAAGAAGGTGCAGGCCATTGCGCCGCCGATCAGCATCGCGTCCACTTTGGGCAGGAGATGCGATATCACATCGATCTTCCCGGATATCTTGGACCCTCCCAGCACAGCAACAAAAGGGCGCTTTGCATCCGTCAGGGATGCGCCCAGGTAGTCGAGCTCACGCTGCATGAGCAAACCAGCGACCGCGGGTCGCAGGAACTCGGTGACTCCTGCGGTCGAAGCGTGGGCACGATGGGCTGTCCCAAAGGCATCATTCACGAAAACGTCGCCCAGCGCGGCGAGCCTGCGGGAAAGATCACGATCGTTTGATTCTTCCCCCGGCAAAAATCGCGTGTTTTCGAGCAGCAGCACGTCGCCCTCCGGCAGCGACCGCGACCTTTCGAGTGCGTCCTCGCTGTCGGTCGTTTCGCAAAAACTCACTGTCGAGCCGAGAAGGGCCTGCAGCCCGACGGCTACGACATCGAGCGAATAGCGAGGATCTGGCGCGCCTTTTGGCCGGCCGAGGTGGGACAGAACGATCGGTCTGGCGCCGCGTGCGAGGAGGTGTCGGAGGGTCGGGATCGCCGCGTTGATTCTCGTGTCGTCGGTGATTTCGCGGTGATTGTTCTGTGGGACGTTGAAATCTGCCCGCACCAGCACGCGTTTCCCCCTCAGCTGCTCGTCAGAGAGATCGAGGACAGTGGCCGTCTTCACAGGCAGCCGTTACAGCCGGGCGCCGATGAATCGCAACATGTCCACGCACCTTGCTGCGTATCCCCACTCATTGTCGTACCATCCGGACACCTTGACCATGGTGTTGTCGATGACGTTCGTGATTTTGGAATCGAGGATGCAGGAATGCGGGTTGCCGATATAATCAGTGGACACCAGCTCGACATCCGTGTACTGAAGGATGCCCGAAAGCTCGCCTTCGGCTGCTGTCCTGAATGCCGCGTTGACCTCCGCTATCGTCGTGTGCTTCTCGACTTCGGCGGTGAGCTCGGTGAACGACACATCCGGGGTGGGGACGCGGATCGAGAACCCGTCGATCTTCCCTTTCACCTCGGGAATCACGAGCCCAGTCGCCTTGGCCGCGCCCGTCGTCGTCGGAATCATCGACAGGGCTGCGGCGCGTGCGCGACGGAGATCCTTGTGCGGCAGATCGAGAATCTGCTGGTCGTTCGTGTAGCTGTGAACGGTGAGCATCGACGCGTGGCGGAACCCGAAATTGTCGCGTACAACCTTCACCAGCGGGACGAGGCAATTGGTCGTGCAGGAGGCGTTGGACACGATGTGGTGGTGTGCCGGATTGTACTTGTCGCTGTTGATGCCCATGACAATGGTGATGTCCTCGCCTTTGGCGGGAGCGGAGATCAGAACTTTTCTGGCACCTGCCTCCAGATGCTTGCGGGCGTCCGGGGCGCTGGTAAATCGCCCCGTGGATTCCAGCACAATGTCTACCCCGAGATCTTTCCACGGCAGCGAAGCGGGGTCCTTTTCACTGAGAACCCTGATCTCGTCTCCGTCGACGGTGATCGAATTGGTGCCGGTGTCGACATCTCCGGAATACGTGCGATGTACCGAGTCGTATTTAAAGAGATGGGCCAGTGTTCGCGTGTCGGTGAGGTCATTGATCGCCACAAAATCAATGTCCGCGATTCCCTCTTCTCTCGCCGCTCGAAGAACCTGTCTTCCAATCCTGCCGAAACCATTGATACCTACTCTGGTCGCCATGTAATGATTTTCCTATTTGGGAATACGGTCGCCTGATGCCGGCGCCCGGCCAAAAGTCATATAGCTGATAATGCGTGCGCCCGAATGAAACAGCGCTCTTGAACAGGCTCGCAGTGTCGCCCCGGTCGTTATCACGTCGTCCACAAGAATTATATGTGCTCCGGCAAGCGATGCCTGACGTTCCGGCCTGACACGAAACGCACCGGCAACATTGCCTTGTCGTTCCCCCGGAGTCAACTCCGTCTGGCTGCGTGTCGAACGCGTGCGTACTACAGCGTCATTCCACGCCGGAATGCCCCAGATAGCCGCAAGCTCGGTCGAAAGCACGGCACTCTGGTTGAAGCCCCGCTCGCGTTCGCGCGGGATCGCCAGCGGCACCGCGATGGTCGCCGTTCGCTCCGACACGACATCGACGGGCCAGGAAACTCGTGCCATGCGCCGGGCGATCTGTGCACCGGCGCGCTGCCAGCCACCGTACTTGAACGCGTGAACGATTTCGCTACCCGTGCCAACACCCACCCAGCACCAGGAGCGGGCGGCCCGGACATAGTGTGGCAGATTGTCGCACCACCGACAAAGGTGCTTTGTAACAGGATGTCCACATCGGTCGCACCGAGGGGCTGGAAGCGGGTGTATGCGCGACCAGCAGTGGCCGCATACGATTCCATCGTCCCGTGGTCCCGCAGGTCTCTCGCACACAATGCAACTGACCGGCAACAGGAGATCGATGACACCGTGGGCAATCTCGCGAATTACCCCGGCGGGAGGGTGCCACCTGGAAAGTTCCTGCGTCCGGTTTCCTTCAGGACTGCGGCCCACATTGCTTCCTCGTCGGGGTCGACATCGAACCACTTTCGAAACGCCAGTGCACCTTGCCTCACCAGCATCGACAAACCGTCTGATGTGCGATGGCCACTGGCCCGCGCGTTGCGCACCCAGGCCGTTTCGTCAGGGCCGTAGACCAGGTCAATAATTGCTGCGTTCCTGCTGAGTCTCGCGAGATCAACAGGCTTCGCATCATCAAAGAGTCCTATCGGCGTTGCGTTTACGACAATATCGGCCGTCGAGATGGCGGCGTCCGACATCGTACCAGCCCGCGCAAAACCGGAAAAACGCCCGCTCAGCGTGCCGGCTCTTTCGGGGGAGCGGGCGTGGACCGTCGCTGTGCACCCCGCCCAGCCTTGTACAGCGGCAAGTACTGCAGCGGCGCCGCCCCCTGATCCCAGCACGGCGACCCGGCAGTCGCGGGGTATTTCGCCCAGAGTCTGCCGGGCAAGGTAGTCAAACCCTGCCACATCGGTATTGTCTCCCGCCATGTGGCCATCCATATCGGACCAGAACGTATTCACTACTCCAGTTCCCGCCGCGGATGCGCTCACCGCGCTCATCGACCCCATCGCCGCCAGTTTATGTGGACTTGTGATGTTTCCGGCCGAGTTTATCGATGCAAGCTCTTTCAGTGTCGCAGCCAGGCCCTCTGGTGGAACGTCAAGCGTTTCGTATCGCAGCGCGATCCCCGCGGCGTCGAGAGCCGCGTTCTGAATTATCGGGGACAGCGAGTGGCGGACGGGATATCCAATTAGAAGAAGCCGGTCTCTATGGTTCATGCGGGATTTTATCGGGAAGACCGGACAACTCGCATTCGAGATCGTCAGCGGTTTCGCGGTAGTCAGCGAGATCGCCGCTAAATGGGTCCTGGATGTCGCGACGCGCCCTCGTCTCGTTCGCAAAGCCGGCAACGAGATGAACGTTCGCGCCAGGCCTCATTTGCATCACATGCGCCAGATGTGTTGCCGACATGGTCAGAACCAGATCGCTTTCCGCAAGAATGTCCTGCGTCAATGGCCGCGACCTGTGGGCGGAAAGATCGAGGTTCCGCTCGAGTCCGATGAGCAGCGCCTCGTCACTTGCCGGCGAGCCGTTCCACGCCTGCACGCCCGCACTTGCGACCTCGATATCTGTCCGGCCCGCATCGGACAACATTCGCCTCGCGATTGCTTCAGCAAGCGGGCTACGGCAGGTGTTGCCGGTACACACGAACAGAATCCGCATATCCGTCAGGTGTCTCCGATAACGTCAGGCACGCTCTCGCGCAGCAATTCAGCCGAGATAGCTCCTGGGCGAATGACGCGGGGTCGGCGGCTGGTACAATCGACCACCGTCGACGGACTTGAGCTCGACAATTTTCCTCCATCCAGGACGTGAAGCGTGCCGCGTGCGACCTCGTCTCCCCATTGCTGCAATATCTCGCCGGCACTGGTCGCGGGGGGCACGCGCGGGCGGTTGGCACTCGTGGAGGTGATCGGCTCGCCGTACGCAAGGATGAGGCGGGCGAGGCCTTCGTGCGGGGTCCAGCGCACCGCGATTCCGCCCTCGGGACCCCGCAGCTGCTCCGGGAGCCGTTTTTCGCCCCCAGGCAGAACGAGGGTAAGCGGGCCGGGCCAGAATCGCGCCGCCAGCTGCGACGCGTAACTCGTGAGCTGAAGCCCGAGGCGGGTGATCATTTCGCTCGAAGCGACGATTATCAGAAAAGGCTTGTTGTCCGGTCTTCCTTTCAGCGCGATCAGGTTCATCACCGACTCCCTGTCCACGCCGCCGCCGAATCCGTAAACCGTTTCTGTCGGGTATCCCACGACACCGCGCGCATGAATGTGGGCAATCGTTCCCCCGATCGCCGCTTCGATTTCATCAGGTGACCAGAAGGGAATCGCGCGTGGCGCAGAGATCATTCACTCAAGATACTCAGCGCTTCCGCGCGAGCGAAATCACTTTCATCGGTGATCTTGAGGGCGCGTTCGCTGCCCGGAACGATGACGACTGCTAACCCGAGCCGTTCGCAAAGAGCAGCGTCGTCAGCGGCCCGCATTCCCGCGGATCGTGCATCGGCATGCGCTCGCTCGATCATCTCTCGTGGAAACGCCTGCGGCGTCTGTATGCGGAAGATGTTCGTGCGATCGATCGTTGCGACGATCCGCCGTTCGCTGTCGGCCTGCTTCAGGGCGTCAACCACCGGGATCCCGGGAGCCGCGCCGTGACCCTTTCGCGCTTCGCTCATCACGCGCTCGATCATCGACTCGGTCACAAGCGGCCTCGCAGCGTCGTGAATCATGACGAAGGTCAAATCGTCCGGCACATCTTCGAGCCCGTTACGCACCGAATCGCCACGCTCCTTTCCTCCCACGGACAGCAGGAGCCGGTCGGTATCGCATTGAAACAGCCACGGTGGCGGATCTCCAACGTGCTCGTACGGAAGCACAACCACGACCATACCGACGTCCGCTCTCTGCTGAAATATCTGAACGCTGTGAAGCAGCATTGGTTTGCCGGCTACCCAGCGAAACTGCTTCAGCTCGTTGCCGCCGACACGGGAGCCAGCACCGCCAGCGACGATTATAACTCCAACATCGGCTGTCATTTGAACAGCTGCCCAAAAAGTTCAGACACGGTCGTCACTCCCACGGTCGTGATGCCACGGGTACCACGGGATGGAATTCCACGCTGCGCCATGTACGCCGTTTTCATTCCCATCTTGGCTGCCTCGGCCAGACGTCTTTCTGCCTGTGACACCGGCCTGACTTCCCCGCCCAGTCCCACCTCCCCCAGGAAGATCGCGTCGGTACCGATGGCGCGATCGTAAACGCTGGATGCAAGGGCGGCCGCGACGGCGAGGTCGCCAGCCGGCTCCTGCATTCGCATGCCGCCGACGACATTGAGGAAGACATCGAGCTGCGTAAATGAAAGTCCCGCGCGTTTGTCGAGCACCGCGAGCAGAAGCGCAAGTCTGCGGCTGTCGTAACCGGTGGCCACGCGCTGCGGAGTACCGAAACCGGCTTTCGCCGCGAGGCCCTGAATCTCGATCAGCACCGGACGGCTTCCCTCGAGCAACGCTGTGACTGCACTACCCGACGTGTGACCCTGACGATCGCCGAGAAACAGCTCCGACGGATTGGAAACGGGGTCGAGACCAGCCGCCGTCATTCGGAATACGCCAATCTCGTCGACACTGCCGAACCGGTTTTTGATCGCCCTGAGCATCCGGTGGTCAAGCATTCCTTCGCCTTCGAAGTAGAGCACCGTATCGACGATATGTTCGAGTGTCTTGGGGCCCGCTATTCCGCCTTCGCGCGTGACGTGACCAACGACGAAAACGGAGGTCCCGCTATCCTTTGCGAACCGCATCAGTCGCGCAGCGCATTCCCGTACCTGACCCACGCTCCCGGGCGCGCCATCGAGGTCACCGGTAAAGACGGTCTGAATCGAGTCCACGATCAGCACCGAGGGCGACATTGCCGAAGCAGTCGCAATAATGGTCTCGAGAAGTGTCTCACCCAAAAGCTCTACGTCGCTCGCGGAATCGCTGAGCCGATCAGCACGCAGCCTTACCTGAAGCGGCGACTCTTCACCGGACACATAGAGCGTCCGCTGCCCGGCAGCCTCGAGCTTTGCCGCCACCTGCAGCAGAATCGTCGATTTCCCGATACCCGGCTCACCACCCACAAGTGTCATCGAACCAGGGACGAGACCGCCGCCAAGCACGAAATCGAACTCCGCCATGCCGGTCAGCCAGCGAGGCTCAGCCGCTCCGATTACGTCGCGGACTTTCTGAGTCCTGGCAACCGTTCCGCCCTCGCCGAGTGATTGAGGCCCGCCGGCACGGCGAGCCGCCGCAGCCTTCGCTCCGGTCGCGGCAGCGGTTTTTGTGATCGCCTCTTCAACGAGGGTGTTCCAGTCGCCGCAGACGTCACAGCGTCCTGCCCATCGAGGAGAGTCAGCGCCGCAGCTGCTGCATCGAAATGTCGAGCGCGCCTTTGGCGTCACCGCGGCAACGGACGGGGCGAGTAATTGTCGAAGCGGGTGAATGTCTTGCTGAAGAACAGTTTGATTGCGCCAGTTGGCCCGTTACGCTGTTTGCCAATGATGATCTCGGCAAGGCCCTCCAGGTTCTGATCGCCATCCCTTTCTTTTGAATTCCCTTCCAGCAGGTGCTGATATACCTCGGGCCGGTAGATGAACATCACTACGTCTGCATCCTGTTCTATCGCGCCGGATTCACGAAGATCGGAAAGCTGGGGTCGCTTGTTCTCGCCGGTTCGCTGCTCCGGGGCACGGGAAAGTTGCGAGAGCGCTATCACGGGTAATTTGAGTTCCCGGGCCAGTGATTTGAGAGAGCGCGATATGTAGCTGATTTCCTGCTGCCGGTTCTCCGTGTTCGATGGCCCCTGCATCAGTTGCAGATAATCGACAACTACGAGGCCGATGTTATTCTCGGCTTTCATCCGCCGCGCCTTGGAGCGCATCTCGAGGAGGGTGATTCCGGGCGTGTCGTCGATCCAGATAGGCGCCCGGGAAAGGTCACCGGCCGCTCTGCTCAACAAACTGAACTCCGAATCGTGGAGCTTTGACTTGCGAAGCCGTTGCGCGTCGACGCGGCCCTCCGCAGTCAGCATCCGCTGCACCAGCTGATCCTTGCTCATTTCGAGCGAGAAAAATGCTACTCCCACATTTGCGTCCAGCGCAGCATTCTGAACGATATTGAGAACGAACGCTGTCTTTCCCATTGATGGCCGGGCGGCAATGATGATCAGATCGGACGGCTGGAAACCAGTCGTCATCTCGTCGAGGTCCTTGAAGCCGCTCGGAACGCCGGTGATCGATTCCCCTCGAGCGCGGAGGTCTTCGATGCGCTCCATCGCGGTCCAGAGCAACTCCTTGATGCGCGAGAATCCCTCTGCTCCACGGCTTTGATTCACTTCGAAGATTTTGTGCTCGGCCGCGTCCAGAAGCTCGGCCGCGGGTGCAGCGGAATCGAACGCCTCTGCAACAATTGCGGTTGAGACTTCGATCAGTCGCCGGCGCAAGGCCTTTTCCCGTACGATGCGCGCGTGATACTCGACGTTGGCCGACGTCGGAACGGCGTCGATGAGGAATCCGATGTAGTCCTTTCCGCCGCTCGCCTGGAGGTCCCCGTTCCGGGAAAGTTCTTCCGAGAGCGTGAGTGGATCGATTACATCGCCGCGGTCCGCCAGGGCGAGCATCGACCGGAAGATGCGCCGGTGGCCCTCCCGGTAAAACATCGTGTCATCGACGTGTTCGACGGCGCGCAGCACTGCATCCGGATCCATGAGCATGGCCGACAGAACCGCCTGCTCGGCATCCTCCGAGTAGGGGGGACGCCGTTCCGAATATGGATCACGCGCCGGGGGCGCCATCGAGAATTCTGCGGGCGAGCTTGACATCTTCCCAGGTAGGTCGTTTCCAGGCCGGATTGCGGAGCAACGCGGCAGGGTGATAAGTGACGACGAGGGGAATTCCGTGGTAGCGGTGCACTTCACCGCGAAGCTTTCCGATCGGCGTTTTGGTGTTGAGAAGAGTTTGCGCCGCGAAAGTTCCGAACGCAACGATGACTTTCGGCCTGATCAGCTCGAGTTGCGTCACCAGGAACGGATTGCACGCGGCTATCTCATCGGGAGCAGGATTGCGATTGCCGGGCGGCCGGTGCTTGACGACGTTTGTGATAAAGACTTCATCGCGGGTGAGATCGACAGCCGCGAGGATCTTTGTCAGGAGATTTCCTGCCGCACCAACAAACGGGTGTCCAGTCACATCTTCGTTCGCTCCGGGAGCTTCGCCGACGCAGACCAGCCGGGCATTCAGCGGTCCATCTCCCGGCACGCCACGCGTCGCAGTCTTGTACAACGCGCATCTGGTGCAGTCCTCCACAATCCGGGCAATGCTCTCGAGCGATTGAGCCGGGGCAGTAGCTTCGGGCTGATCTGCCGGCTTCATCGCTTCATTGGCGCTGACCGGATCCAATGACTCGGAAGCTTCATTTCCGGCTTGCGATGACGGATCGGCCGTCGGGGTCACGTTCTGCGGAGAGCGATCTGGTGGCCCTGAAATCGAGCCTGCCCGGATTGCGCCTATTGTGCGCAGCGCGTCCTCGACCGTCATGGAATCGAGCACGAGTTCAGATTCGCCCAGATCGCGGCGATCCTCCAGATATCTCCGCAATCGCTGTCTAGCGTCCATTCAGAATCGATTCAACCCGATCGAGGATGACGTCGGCGAGCTCGGTCTTCTTCATCATCGGGACGTGTACGGCAGCCTCGCCGGGCGCCAGCAGCGTCACACGGTTTGTATCAGAGACAAATCCGGCCCCATCCTCGACCGCGCTGTTGACTACGACGAGATCGAGGCGCTTTTCTCGCAGTTTCTGAGCGCCGTTGGCAAGTTCGTTCTCCGTCTCGAGCGCAAAGCCGACAACCACTGACCCAGCTCGGCGAGCGCTTGCCGTCGATCTGATGATGTCCTCGGTTTGCGTCAGCTCGATGGCGGCCGGCAGGGACGAACTGCTCTTCTTGATCTTGCGAGCGGCGGGCTTGGCCGGGCGGAAATCGGCCGGGGCGGCCGCCATAATCAGCACATCGGACGCGGGCAGCAGCTCCTCTACAGCGGCCAGCATGTTGGCTGTCGTCGCCGCTCGCACCACCCGAAGCCACGATCCGGCGGTAACATCCAGGTGCCCCGCGACAAGCGTCACTTCTGCGCCTCGCCGGTGAGCGGCATCGGCAAGTGCGACACCCATGCGTCCGCTGCTGTGATTGGATATGAATCTCACCGGATCGACCGGCTCTCGAGTTGCGCCCGCAGTCACTACAATCGTGCGACCGTACAGGCCTCCACGCGGCTCCAGCATTCGGGCCATCGCGGCCATGATCGCCTCAGGTTCAGGCATCCGGCCCGGTCCGGCCCCCTCACCCGCCGCAAGCGGACCATCGTCCGGGTCGAGCACAGAATATCCGAGTTCCCGCAAATGGGCGACGTTCTGAGCGGTCTGTGCGTTGGCCCACATGCGGTCGTTCATTGCGGGAACAAGAAGCACCGGAGCGGTATTGGCGAGAAGGCAGGCAGTCAGCAGGTCGTCGGCGTGCCCATGAGCGGAGCGTGCGAGAAAATCGGCAGTCGCGGGAGCAACAACCAGAATTGCCGCCTCACGAGCGAGCCGGATATGGTCAAGAGCGTTACCGGCACCAAAAATCTCGGAAAAGGTTTTCCGGCCCGTGACAGCCTCGAACGTGATTGACCCAACGAACTCCTGAGCGGCGCGTGTCATCACGACATCGACCTCCGCTCCTGACTGGGCAAGAAGCCGGGCAAGCATGGCTGATTTGTAGCTGGCGATGCCGCCCGTGACCCCGAGAAGAATGCGGCGGCCGTCGAATGGCCGCACTTCCGCTACTCGGTGCGGCGGCGCGGTATTACCCGATATCCGATTTCCCCATCAATCAGATCCTCGAGCGCGCGCGTGGTCAACTTCTTCTCGCCCGAAGCAGACCGGTCGCGGGGAAACTCGTTGAGAACGCGCGCAAATTTCGCGGCGACCAGCACGCCCAGATACTTGTTGGTTGCGTGTTCAGCAACGTCGGTCGGGATAAATACCTGCATGACTATCTGCTCCTGTTGATGTCGGCCAGCTCGCCTTCGAGTCCGGCAACCAATGACTGTAATGTCCCGGCTAGATCACTCGCTCTCGCCGTCTTCGCCGCCTCAGCATCGATGATCCGGGATACCGACTCGACGGCGCGCCCCAGATCATCGTTAACAACCACGTACTGATACATCCCCACTGCCTGAAGCTCGGCGATGGCACTGCGCAGACGTCTCGCCATCGACTTCTGATCCTCGGTACCGCGCGCTCGCAACCTGTCCAGCAAAACCCCGACGTCCGGCGGCAGCACGAAAATGAGCGCCGACGCAGGATATGCAGCAATGAACTGACGGGCACCCTGCACATCGATGTCCATCACTACATGCTTGCCCGCGGCGAGCAAACCATCTACTTCCCGGCGAAGCGTTCCATACATTTCACCGTGAACTTCAGCTGATTCAGCAAATGCACCAGAAACGCGCGCTTCGTCGAACTCATGCCTCGATAAGAAATAATAGTCTCGCCCCTGGGCTTCCTTATCGCGTGGCTGCCTGGTGGTACAAGATACAGAATAACCGGTGTCTGCGCGCAGCTTGAGCAGTTCGCGCGCAAGCGTAGTCTTGCCGCCCCCAGACGGCGAGGAAAGAATGAGCGGAAAGCGAGTCACTCGATATTCTCGACCTGTTCGCGAATCCGCTCCAGCTCCTCTTTGACCAGCACGACATCTCCGAGAATTGCAGAGTCGTTTGCCTTGCTCCCGATCGTGTTGGCCTCCCGAACCATCTCCTGGAGCAGGAAACCCAGACGCTTGCCAACGGGCTCGTCGCCATTGGCCTGCAATGTCCGGCGAAACGAATCGATGTGCGATTCGAACCGTTCGATCTCCTCGGAGATGTCCAGGCGGTCTGCCATGATGGCAATCTCCTGCGCCAGACGCTGGGGATCGACGCCCGTTTCGCCAATAAGGTCGTGAACAGACTTGTTAATCCTCGCATGTTGCTCGACCAGACGATGCGGAGCTCGCTCCGCGATCCTTGCTACAGCGCCCTCGACAAACGTGACTCGCTCATTCAGAAATACCGCCAGCCGTGCGCCTTCCTCGGCGCGCATGAGGCGGAGACGGGCAACTGCCTCACCGACTATCGCCAGCAGCTCGGCTGGGGAGGTTTGCTCTGCTGCTTCGACACGCGAACTGATTACATCCGGCAGGCTGAGTATCGTCGCGGCGTCGAGCGAGCCATGCAGCCCATGGCGTTCCTGCAGCCCGCGGATCATCGTTACATACTCGCCGAATCGTTCCTCGTCGATTGGGGTTCGGGAACTCCCAAGTGGTTCGACTCGAGCCGAAAGCGAGACATGACCCCTCGCAATGTTCTGTTTGAGCAGCTCGCGCACCTCGGTATCCCATCGCGCGAAGTTCGCGGGCAATTTGATGCTAGGATTGAAGAAGCGGTGGTTGACCGTACGCACCTCGACACTCAGGGCCGACACGCCAACCATTCCATCCGCCGATCCGAACCCGGTCATGCTGTAGATCATGTGGCCGTATGCAAGTCGATATTCGACAACAGGATCGCCGCGGGTTCCTTCAATTCCAGAACTCCCAGCGTACTCCATAGAAATTGATCGCCCGCGGCATGAAGAAGCCGGGAACGGTCTGATAAAGTTCGCCCGCGATGTTGCGGACCTGATAGGAAACAACGGCGCGGAGTATCCGGATTTCGAGGAGTGCAGAGACAGTTCCGCTGGCGTCGGCAACCGACAGCCGTCCGGGCACCGGAAATGCCACGGCGCCCCGATAATCGTAGGCGACGGCTGCTTTCAGCCCGAAATTTCCGCTCGGGAACCTGGATATCCATCGCGTAATGAGGTTTGCCTCCGATCTCGCCTGGTATCGAGGCTGATAAAAAGACGCAGAATTCCATCCGGTGGCCACGACATCCACACCGATATCCCGGTAGACCCGTCCGCGCAAAGTGAGGAATCCCGCGGAGCGCCGCCCAGTCGCCTGCGGAACGTAGGCAGTGTCAAAAACGAGGGGCGGCAGAAGAAGTGCGGTATCCCGGCTCAGGTATCCTGCCGATAGCCATGCCCCTAACACCTTCACACCGGCCTCGAGACGCACTGCCGTCACGCCGGGCTGGCGGATGAGGGAGTCGGAACCGTTGCCGGATGATCTCGATAGCGCCCCCGAGACTGCCACGGTATTGAACGGTGTCAGCAGAAACGAGGCATCGACACGGTTCAAACCTCTGAATCCGTCCCGTTCAGCGGCAAGCACAACCAGGGTCTGAGAACGCACCAACTCGAGGCGTGCCCCCGGCGAATGGAACGTCTCCCCCGCAAACGATCTGATTCGATTGTAAGCGGAGGCGCGCAGGAGGCCGCGCGCGTATCCGCCCGAGAGCAGATACTGGCTGCGCGATGTGGCTGTATCCGCCGTGTCGGACACAACCCGGCGGGACATGGCGTCAGCAATTGTTGTCTGCCGGCTCGTTTCGGCAAGTCTCGTGTTGGATGCCGTAGCCTGAATCCACGGTCCCCCGTTCAGATCACCGTACGCCGCGCGCAAGTACGCGAGCCGGTGCGATGCCTCGAAATCGGGGATCGAAAGTCCGGAGCCGAACGTGGGTTGAAGGACGCGAGTCTGCTGACTGCGGTTCAAAAATGCGTCGACACTCCATCGCTGGCGCGCGATGCCCGCGCGGAGCAGGAGCGAAAGCGCGTCCCCCCCACCGCCGAGTCGCGCGGCGGTAGTACTGTATTGCTGTCCGCCCGCCTGAAGGCCGCCCCCACCCGAAAACCTCTTGCCATAAAACCCGCGGTACAGATTGGAATCTTCGTCTCCCGTCGACACATCCGTGCGCGTGTAGGCCGTAGTCCGGTCGACCTGCCAGCTCCGCAGACGTACGATGAGTTCGTTTGCGAACTGCTCCACAGAAACGTGTTCGAGGGTCCACAGCTGCACCCGGGCAAGATCGAGGACGGACCCGTTCCGGGGGTCTATATCGTCGATTTCCAGACCGTCATACAGAATTCTGAGACGGCCGAAATCCCCGTTGACGGCAACCAGTTTGGGCGAAGCGAGCCACCCGGTGCGAAATGACGTTGCGGCCGGAATACGCTCGAGGAGGTCAGCAACTGACAATGCCCCGCTGGCAAACATCTCTTCGCGGTTCCATTCATACTTTTCACCCAGGGTCGCAGTTCGCGGAGCGGCGAGGCGTCCGAACGGCGGCTGTATCGTATCCGGGGCAGGCGGCGCCGTGTCAGTCGCCGGCTTGGGAGGGATCGGCACTTCGCTGGCCGGCGGGACAACCACCTGCGCCCCCGCAACGCGTACCACGGTCCACAAAAACGCCCCGGCGATTGCGCCAGGGCGGGCGTATCGGAAGCAAGCCCGAAGGGTGATCAGTTTGACCGGCCTCGAACGAATTCTATGAATGTGGCGGTCGGAACGCCGGTGGGGCCTTTGGGAATGGCACCGAGGTCGGACTCCGTGTACGCAGTTCCCGCAATGTCGAGGTGCACCCACGGATAGCTGTCGGTGAACTCTTTCAGGAACATTGCCGCCGTAACCGCCCCGGCTGCCCGGCCGCCGCTGTTCTTGATATCAGCGACCTCAGACTTGATCAGGTCGCGGTATTCGTCCCAGAGTGGCAATGACCACCCCGGCTCGCCGGCACGCTTGCCCGCAGCGATGACTTCGGCAATAAGCTCCTCGTCGCGACTGAAAACCCCAGTCGCTGTATGGCCAAGCGCGATCACGACTGCGCCCGTCAGCGTAGCGGCGTCGATGACAACGGCGGGATCGAAGCGTCGCGCGTACGAAAGGACATCTGCGAGCACCAGCCGTCCCTCGGCGTCGGTATTTATGATTTCGATGTACTTGCCCAGGTGACTTCGAACTACGTCGCCAGGATTGACCGCAGTCCCGGAGGGCATGTTCGTGGTAGAACCGATGAGGCCAACAACGTTCACGCGAAGCTTCAGCCGACCTATGGACTCCATTGCGCCGAGCACCGCTGCCGCTCCGCACATGTCGAACTTCATGTCCTCCATCGACTGGGCGGGCTTTATCGAGATACCGCCGCTATCGAAGCAAAGTCCCTTGCCCACCAGCGTGATGGGTTTTTCGCCCGGGGCGCCCCCCTTGTATTCGATCGCAATGAGTTTTGGATCCTGGGGCGTACCTTGCGCAACGCAAAGAAGTGCACCCATTCCCTCAGCTTGCATTTCCGTCCGGCCCAGCACGGTAATGGCCATTCCGTGACGGTCCGCGATGGCGGTGCCGGTCGATGCAAGGAACTCCGGCGTGCAGAGATTGCCCGGCATCATCGCCAGTGTTCTGGCCAGCGCCTGTCCTGCGGCAATCGCTTCTCCCGAAGCAAGGCCTCGGCGCGCATCAGGGGAATCGGCGGCAAAAATGGTGGCGGACACCAACGGCAATCGTCGCTCGTCTTCAGGCGGCGGCGTCTTGAGGTCGAGATAGGTCCAGGCGCCAGCCATAAGCCCAACGGTAATTGCTTCGACTTCAGTCTCGCTGAGCACGCCGCCGTGCCATCCAATCTGATCCGCACCGAGTTTTGCTGCCTGTCGGGCTGCGATTGCTGCAGCTCGCCTGAGGCTACCCGGGCGATCTTCCGAACTTCCCATGCCAACGACCACCACCCGCCGCGCGCCGCCGCTGGGTCCCGTCAGATGAAGAACTTCATCGCGTGCGCCGCGGAAGTCGCGCAGTTCCACCGAGCGGCGTAACGAACCCCCCATGGCCGCGTCGAGGGTGGTGACGGAATCCGAAAGCTCCGCTTTTTCGTTCAGTGCGATCACGAGCATCGACCCTTCGAAAGCCGATGCGTCGCCGTCGCTCAGTGTGACGGAAAGCGGCATCTACGGTTTCATTCCCGCAATCACCGCATTACCGAAGGCCGACGTCGACACTTCAGTCGCTCCCGGCATTTGGCGGGCGAGATCGTACGTTACGCGCTTTGACTTGATGGCGTTCTCGACGCCTGAGACGATCAACGATGAGGCCTCGCTCCAGCCCATGTAGTCGAACATCATGACACCGGAAAGAATGACACTGCCCGGATTGATGCGATCGAGACCCGCGTACTTCGGCGCGGTGCCGTGGGTCGCTTCGAATACGGCAAGCCCGTCGCCGACATTGCCGCCAGGGGCGATACCCAGGCCGCCGACCTGGGCTGCAGCGGCGTCAGAGAGGTAATCGCCATTGAGGTTCGGGGTCGCAATTACGGAGTACTCCGAAGGGCGCAGAAGCATCTGCTGGAACATCGAGTCGGCAATGCGGTCCCGGATGACGACAGCGTCTGCGCGAGATCCCGCGCTGCCTTTGGCGAGGTCTGCCTCGGTCACAGTCGTCTGGGGGAAATTCTCTTTTGCCACCTCATATCCCCAGTCTCTGAACGCGCCTTCCGTAAACTTCATGATGTTCCCTTTGTGCACCAGTGTGACCGACTCGCGGCATTTGGTGATTGCGAAGCGGATCGCCATCTCGACCAGCCGCTTCGAGCCGAATTCCGACATCGGTTTGATGCCGATAGCGGAGTTCTCACGAATCTCGCTCCCGAATTCCGACGCCAGGTACTCCCGAAGCCTTGACGCCTCCGGTGAACCTGCCTTCCATTCGATGCCCGCGTATACATCTTCGGTGTTCTCGCGAAAGATCACGACATCGACTTTCTCCGGTTCCTTCACCGGCGCTCCAACGCCTTCGAAGTAACGAACCGGACGGATGCAGGCGTACAGATCGAGTACCTGACGCAAGGTGACGTTCAACGACCTGATTCCTCCGCCGACAGGGGTTGTGAGGGGTCCCTTTATGGATACGCGGAATTCCTGCATTGCGTCGATCGTTTCCTGGGGCAGCCAAGTGTCGTGCTGGCGGAACGCCTTCTCACCGGCGAAGACTTCCATCCATTCGACTTTGCGCTCCGATCCGTACGCCTTTTCCACCGCGGCATCGAAAACCCGGACGGACGCGCGCCAGATGTCGGGCCCGGTACCATCGCCCTCGACAAAGGGAATTATCGGGCGGTTCGGTACTGCAACGACTTCGCCGGAAAAGGTAATTGCGTCCCCGGCGGCGGGGACGGTGGACAGCTTATAATCGCGCATGTGGATGAAAGAGAAGGAGTGGAGAGGCCAGACAAAGTTAGACGTACTCCAGATTCCGAGCAACGTTCTTTGTCCACGTCACAAATATTTCATCCCTATTGCGGTGCTCGGGGAATGTTGTTGCTTATGCGGACATAATCGTCACGGGCGTTTACCATGGAGAAATCCATGCAGAAGTCGGGGCGCGTGCCCGACCACGACGTCTTGCGTTGCCTCGCCGAACATCCTTGCCCGACGTCCAACTGTGTTGATGCGCAACCACCACCTGCGCGGCAAAGCCTGACCACCCATGTCCAACGACAGCCGGCAAGCACTCGGCAAGTTTGAACACGGCGCCTCGGTGTCATACGCCTATTCTACGCGCGCGGCGCCGTCGCGCACGCCGTCCCGTGTAGCTGGAAATCCGCTGATGACTGTGAATCAGGTGTCTTCGCCTTTGCTGCGAGCCTGACGTCTGACCGGATAAGTGCTGATCTCAGGGACAGATACTGAATAAGATGCAGGCTCGCGTCGAGTCAGCCCCGATGTTCTTCAGGAGGTGAAAGGCCGGATCCGTTACATCGGAGCCGATCTTTCTCGTTTCCACTGTACGCCGTCTTACCAGCTATCAGATCCGGCCGGGCAGGATAGATATCCGAGCGTTACACTAACACACCAAGCCGATACCTCCTTGATACGCCGCGGAGTGTTTGATAAGCGCCCACCCGACTGTGATTGTTGCCGCCGTTCCGCAGGCACGTAGATTTTCTGGAACGAGGTTCAGGGCGAAGCATCGGTCTGCAAGATCCATCCAGCCCCGCCGGAGCTATACGTTCAACGTATCAGCGACGGGCAGACAGACGGGCGACCTGCTGGCAGCGTGGGTTATTCTGACACCAGGACAGTGCTCGATTGTCTACAGCCGGCATCCAACGACCAGCGACCGGTTTGCGGTCACTTCGGTCACGATCACTGAAGTCGTTCCATCGGGATTACGTCGCGACAGAGTCGTGACGACGACGACGCTTCCGGACCGCGGACTCTTGCCGCGCGATGGAAAAGAGGGGCTCTGTTTCGGAAGGCCCCTCTTTTTCGCACCGCCTTGCGGATGATAATGCGCGAGCCGCCCAGCGGGACCTTCGTGCCCTGCCCCGCGATGCCCTAGTACTTACCGGCGCCCTCAGCCAGATCCATGCGAAACGGGGTGGCGGCCGCCGACTCGGCGGACGCTGAGATCGGTGCGCGGGCGGGGAAGCCTGGCGCCTGACGCGGTTCACGGCTGCCGGCTCGGACTCGCCTTCGGCGCAGCGCTTCCGGCATACTCCTCACCGAAGACACGGCATCCTCGAGCAAAGTCGACGTTACAGGCACGACGAACAGCGTCAGCAGCGTCGACGTGATGAGACCTCCAATGACAGCCCGGGCCTAGGTGCCCGCTGTTCCGCGCCTTCACCAATCGCGAGGGCGAGCGGAAGCATTCCGAAGATCATTGCAACCGTCGTCATGAGAATTGGGCGAAGCCTCACTCTGCCAGCACTCAGCAGGGCTTCCTCACGCGTCATCCCCGCGACACGCTGCTGGTTCGAGAAGTCGAGCAGCAGGATACCGTTCTTCGTAACCAGTCCCATCAGCATGATGATGCCGATCATCGTCATGACGTTGATATTCCCACTCGTCATGAGCAACGCGAGAGCGACACCGATGAAGCTGAGCGGCAGTGCAAGCATGATCGCCAGAGGCTGGAAAAACGATCCGAAAAGCGAAGCCAAAATCAGATAAATGAACACGACGGCCAGACCAAGAGCGGCGAGGACGTACGCCTTTGTTTCTTCGAGATTCTGAACGTCACCACCAAAAACGACGTGATATCCCAGGGGCAGTCCGATCGAATCGATTCCTGCTCTCACCGCGCTGGCAACCGAACCCATGTCGAACCCCGGCAACACCCCTGCCGAGACGGATACCTGCCGTTCGAGCGAGCGCCGGTTAATCTGTTGGGGGGCTACACTGGGTTCGATACTGGCAACCTGCGACAGTCGGATCATCGTAGGCTGGCCCGTGACCGGGTCGGCGGCGTTGCCGGGGATCGCAATGTTGGCGACGTCCGCCGCCGTTGCTCTGAGAGAATCCGGATACACCACAATCACGTCGTGCGAAAAACCTATCTCATCCTCCAACACCTGGCGGCACCCTCGACGTCCGTCGCGCCTTCCGCCGCTCGTCGAACCCCGCGTCCGCACTGCAGCATGTCAACCAGTGAGAAGCGTTCGAGATCGAATGTCATCAGATCACCAGCCAGATGGGAGACACTGCAAGGGGCCGAATCCGCGGGCTGAATAGCCGTGTCGGCTTGACGTCATGCGACAAGCAAGGGGTTACGGTGCCCATAAATGCTGGCAGGTCGACAACAACAAAGTAGTCGAACCGAGATGCGAGCAGCATGGAGCTGAGATGACAATACCCGGCACGAGACTCAAACTCGTAAGGCCCGAAGGCCGGGGGATTTTAAGTCCGCGTCAATCCGTTGCGCCTGCCCGCACCGCTCCTAGAAGTGTAGACACGATGCGAACTTGTTATCGCCGTGACCGACGCCTTGCTGAAGCTCGGCCCGCAGGAGTATCACGCCGCGGTCGCCGACTTGGTTGCCCCACAGAAGGAGGGCTCCATCCTCGAAAGCTTTGGTCCGTCTCTGGATCCGATGAAGGTGGCCCGGCTGGATATTCTCGCTGCGGCCAACCCGGTCGGGCAAATACCGTTGGACGAATCCGGCAGTTCGTTTAGCCTTCCGACTCCCGGCGTAGACCAGTTGTGTGCCGAGCAGGCACTCCGATCGCTAAGACGCGCATGCCTGGTAAATGACAGAACAGATAAGGCGATCGCACTCCGGCGGCGCCTAGGAAGCGGGACGCGCTATATTGAGCTATGCCTCAGATGGTCGTCGTGCCGGTGCGGAAGTGATTCCCAGCCACGTTCGATCGTTGGCCAAGCGCTTAGCTGTTGCCCCATGGGACGATCTGGAGCGAATCGAGAAAGAGTTTGAAAAACTCTCTGTCGAACGCCGCGTCGTAGATGAGTTAATCGCTGCCAGCAATCAGAAAAAAGGTGAATCAGACGAGCTTCAAGAGTTGTTGCTTGATTCCGCCCAGCATCGTACCGATGGTCGTGAGGAAGAGGCCATGTGGGTTCTGTTCGGCCCGCTCCGCGCTTACTTGATACGGGGAGTGCTTGAGGGAAACGCTGACCCGAGCCGCCGTGCCGCATGGGACAGGATTTCCGCAATCCTCGCGGTAACAGCGCAAGCGGGCGACCGAGCCGAGCGGGAAGCCGAAGGCATGATGGACTGGACGCTCGAAGTCACCAGGAAAGGTGAAAGGCACACCACTCAGCTCGGCCGCTTTCATTCGATGGAAGAGGCGGTTGCTGAGGCGGAGCGGCGCAGCCCTGACGGCCTCCACTGGACCCAACTGCAGAGGGGGCGTCTCGGTGTCGCCGGCAACTGCCAGTACCTGGTGCTCAAGGCACCCATTTAGACGCGCGAATATGACAAAAACTATGACCGAACGGGGATTCAGGGGCGACTGAACCAGCCCCCCTGAATCCCCGTAGGTCATTATCTCCCAAACCAATACCCGGGACGAGACTCGAACTCGTAAGGCCCGAAGGCCGGGGGATTTTGAGTCCCCTGCGTCTACCGATTCCGCCACCCGGGCAGAGATCGGTATTTACACGGGGAAAGCAGCCGTGACAAGCCGCTAGTTCAAACCCGCGCTGGACGAATAGGCCGAGCCTGCCGCCGACGATTAGGTGACCGCCGAGCGCCGGGGTCGCGCAGCTCCTGCATACGTCTTCGCAACTCGTTCTGCAGTCCAAAATACTTCGCCCTTTGCACCGGCTCTAGGAACTTCGCGAGCTCCCGCTGCTCGCTGTCAGCGAGGTCGAGTCTTTGCCGGTGGACCCGCATGGTCTGATCCAGCAGTTCTCCGACGCGGCTTTGATCGGCATTGTCCCCGGCCACCAGCTGCTGGCGAAGCTCACGCCGGAGTTCGCGCTCCCGGGCCAGCAACGCTAACCGCTGCTGTTCAAACTGCCGGTTGGTGGTCTGAAGCCGGATCATCTGATGGTCTGTCAACTTCAACCGTCTGCGAACCACATCTCCCGTTCGCTGTCGGAAGCGCTCCTCGAGTTGCCGGCGTCGCGCTATGCCTGGCTCTGACTGCCCGGTACCCCGCAACGGTTCACCGCGCTGCTGCTGCCCCGCCCGCTCCAGTTCAGCTTTTTCCGCCCTTCGCGACTGGGGCTGAGCCGCAGCTGCCGCCTGTCCCCGATCCGCCGGCGGCGACTGCGCAGTGAGATTGCCCGCGAGATTCAGGAAAGCGAACCCTCCGCCAATTGCGAGGATGGCTGCGCCCTTCGACGTCATCCTTCGCCCTCCAGATTCTCCAGCGTGTGCGTCGCCGATTCGGGCTCGGATAACGGCATTCCCTCGAGCTCATCCAATTCTTTCATCAGTCGTTCGATATGCGCGTCCGAAAGCTCGCTGACACCGCCAACAAGTGTCAGCTCTAACGTGCGAGAAAGTATTCCGCCTAGGGGCGTTGTGACCGTCCTGGAGCCAGCAGGTGCAGCCGGAGAGGCTGTGCCGCGAGCATCGCTCCCGTCAATATCCCCCGCTGTGCCTTCGGCCACCCCCGCGGCGGGACTGGCTGGCAACCGGGCCGCGGCCACCGGGACTGCCCTGCGACTGCCGGCCGCACCGGGATTGCCGGCAAGAATTGAGTAGCCACCGACGACGACGATTACTGCTGCCGCGGCGACGCGCCAGACGGTGCGATGAGAGAGCCGATATGCAGGGACGCTCTCCCGGGCCGCGCCATTCGTCGCACCACCCCCAGCCAACAGCGACACTGACCCGTAACCTCGGCCAGGCTGCGGCAACGCCGTAACAATGCGATCGATGTCAATCGCCGGCGCCAACGGCGCGGTTGCACGAACCTCCCGCAGCAACGTCAACTCTTCCATGCACGCCGAGCAGCTGTCGACGTGGCTCAGTATGAGTGCCCGGTCGGGCGCTCCGAGGTGTCCGTGGATAAGGTCCGGCAGAACGTCGCGGATTCCGTTATTCAAGCATTCAGTCACGTATGAACTCCTTCACTGCGCGCATCGCGTTGTGGTAATGAACTCGCGCGGCGCCTTCGGTGGTTCCGACGACAGCCGCAATCTCCCTGTACGAACATCCTCTCTCAACTCGAAGCGAGAACACCTCGCGCTGCATCGGCGAAAGTCTGTCAACAGCTCGCCGGACCAAAGTCCCGGCCTCGTCCGCCAGCATCCCGTCGAGCGCATCATATTCAGTCGCTGCATCGGTTTCCTCTACCGGCACCATCGTTTTCTGTCGCATCTCGGCCCGTCGCCGGTCGAGCATGAGGCGCCGCTCGATCGTGAAAAGCCACGTCCGCAACGAGCTGTCGCCCCTGAACGAGTCGATCGAACCAAAGGCTCGCACGAAAGTATCCTGGACCAGCTCCTCAATTTCCTCCCGCTCCCCTGAGCTCGCGGCAAAGCGCGCGAGTGCGTCGGCGTGTCGGCCCACGAGCTGAGTTGCGGCCCGCGAATCACCCGACTTCCACCGTTCGATCAATTGATGATCGGTCTCGTCTCCACTGCCCTGAGTTGCGGGAATCATCCAGTCGTGAAGGTAGACGCCAGGCAAGGTGACGTGTTAACCGCGTACGCCTGATCCATAGTCCCGGAGCATGCAGTAACATTGCACGACTGACCGCGCCGCGGCAGCCAGCGCGTGGCACCGGAAATATCGAACTTCAATCACCGCAAGCATGTATTCCGCACCTGTTTCCGTAATGGCAATCTCACACCGCGGCCTGCACTCACGTGTGCCGGAAAACTCGTTCTCCGCCTTCAGGCTGGCGATGGCGGCGGGTGCTGAGGCGATCGAGCTCGACGTGCACGCCAGCCGCGATGGAACGGTTTACGTGCATCACGATGCAGACGTTGTGGTTCCCGGCGGCGACGATCAGCCTGCAGGGTTGCCCATTGCCCAGCTCGATTCGAAGGCGATCTCGTCGCTTCGGCTCGCGGGTGACCACGTCATTCCAACGCTGGATGACGTACTGGCCGAAGTTGCCGCCAATGCTGGCCTGTACATCGAGATCAAGGCAACGGGCATCGAAGCGGCTGTTGCGAGATGCCTGCGCCGTCATCCATCCAGCATCGGCGAGTGCGCGGTCCATTCCTTCGATCATCGCACGGTGAAAGCGATGCTTCAGCTGGCGCCATCGGTTCGCACCGGAGTTCTACAGGCTTCCTATCCGATTGATTCCTGCGGGATGATGCGTGCCGCCGGTGCGCAGGATTTGTGGCAGCGTTTCGATTTCATCGACAGCGCGCTGGTGACGAACGTTCGCGCGTGCGGTGGACGGGTGATAGCCTGGACGGTCAACGACCCCGGCGAATGGGGGCGCCTGACGAAAATGGGCGTCTTCGGCATCTGCACCGACAAGGTGGATGAGTTGGTACGGTGGAAACGCGCGATTCTTTCGCAGTGACGCTGCCGACTCATTGCGAGGACTGCTATGTTCTCTGTCGATCGAGCGCACCGTGCGCCGGCCATGAACTTCGCTGGAGAGCTTAAACTGATGAAATCGAGTGTCGTACTTATCGCCTTGGTGTCGGCCTGGGCGTGCGCGCCGGCCCGGTCGACGCGAGCACCCTCGCCGAAAGCAGATTCGACGCAAACGCCGGGGCTGGGTGGAAGATCGCTTCCCAACGCCGATCCGTTTCCGAGCACATACGTGCGATTCCCTTCGGCGCCGACGGTTATCCGGAACGTCAATATCCTGACTGCTGCCGGTCCGATGATCTCGAACGGGGCAGTCTCGGTGGTGGACGGAAAAATCGTTGCCGTCGGCGCGTCGGTGGAAGTTCCTGCGGGCGCAGTCGTTGTCGATGGAACTGGCAAATACCTCACTCCGGGGCTGATCGATACGCATTCACATGTCGGCGCGGGCGGGGCCCCGGGAACGCAGGCAAACAGCGATGTCAATGAAGGCACCAACCCGTCGACACCGTATGTCTGGGTCGAGCACTCAGTCTGGCCGCAGGATCCGCAACTGCCCCGCGAATTATCGGGAGGCGTGACGACGCTTCAGGTGCTGCCCGGTTCGGCAAACCTGATCGGCGGTCGCAGCTCGGTTTTGAAAGTCGTTCCGGCCCGCACCGTCCAGCAGATGAAATTCCCCGGGGCAAAGTATGGATTGAAAATGGCCTGCGGCGAGAATCCGAAACGGGTTTACGCCGCGCGAGGGCCTTCCACCCGCATGGGAAACGTCGCCGGGTATCGCGCTGCATGGGTGACGGCAGAGGTCTACCGCAGGCGTTGGGACAAGTGGAACAAGGAGAGCAAGGGTGATCCGCCGGTGCGCGACCTGGGCATGGAGACGCTGGCTGAAGTCCTTCGCGGCAACATTCTCGTTCACAATCATTGCTACCGTGCCGACGAGATGGCGCAGATGATCGACATCGCGCGGGAATTTGGCTACAAGATTCGCGCTTTTCATCATGGCGTCGAGGTGTACAAGGTCGCGGATATTCTGGCCCGCGAACAGATCGGCGGCTCGTTGTGGGCAGATTGGGGCTCGTTCAAGATGGAGGCCCTCGACGGCATCAAGGCAAATGTCGCGCTGAGCGACCGCGCTGGTGTGCGGGTAGCGGTTCACTCGGACGATGCATCGGGCTCGCAGCGCCTCACTCAGGAAGCGGCCAAGGCCATGGCAGCCGGCAACCTCGCCGGCATTCCGGTATCGGCCGAACAGGCAATCAAGTGGGTGACGATCAACCCCGCGTGGCAGCTTGGCCTTGACGACCGGATTGGCTCGATTGAAACGGGAAAGAATGCCGATCTGGTGCTCTGGTCCGGCGATCCTTTCAGCATTTACACGCGTCCGGAGAAAGTCTGGATTGATGGTGCAATGCTATACAACCGTGCCGACCCCCGCCAGCGATGGCGCACTGACTTCGAGCTTGGATTTGTACCGACACCAGAAGGAATGAACCGATGAAATATTCGTCCCGCCTCAATGTCACTCGAGGGCTTGTTGTGTGCGCCATCGGATCGGTACTACCCGATGCGATAGCTGCACAGACGATCGCGATCACCGGTGGCAAAGTCTATCCCGTCAGCAGCGCGCCAATCGATAACGGAACAGTGCTGATCAGGGACGGCAAAATTGTCGCCGTAGGAGCGGGCATTGCGATTCCCGCCAATGCAAAACGTATCGACGCAACAGGCAAGTGGGTAACGCCCGGACTCATCAATTCCGCGACCCAGCTTGGCCTCGTCGAGGTCGGCCAGATCGCCAACACCCGCGACGACGCCGCGCGAGGTGAAGACAATATTGCCGCAGCGTTTACGGTCTGGGAGGGCGTTAATACCCAGTCAGTTCTCATCGCTCCCGCGCGACGCGAAGGCGTCACGAATATCGTGGTATTGCCAAGTGGCAATCATCTGGTGTCGGGTCAGGCCGCGCTCCTGACTCTGGTGGACGGCATGGCGAGCGACATGGTCGTCCGTGCTCCGGTTGCGATGGTCGCGCAGGTGCAGGCACCGCAGGCCGCGGGTACCGGCGCACGCGCAGAATTGCTGGTGAAGCTTCGGGAGCTGATCGAGGATACCCGGGCGTTCGTGCGGAATCGTGCGGCGTACGAGAGAGCGGCAACGCGTGATTTTGCCGCCAGCCGTCTCGACCTTCAGGCCATGATCCCTGTCGTCGAGGGCAGGCTGCCGTTACTGGTGACGGCCGACAAGGCGAACGACATCGATGCCGCGCTTCGCATCGGACGCGAAAACAATATCAAGATCATCATCGGGGGCGGCGCCGAGGCGTGGATGCTTGCCGACAGACTGGCTGCCGCCCGTGTGCCGGTATTGACCGGCGCAATGAACAACATTCCGGGCAGCTTTACGACACTCGGTCAGATTCAGGAGAACGCCGGCCTCTTGAGGCGCGCTGGCGTGCAGGTGATTGTTATCGGAAACTCGGGCAACGGCGATGAAGAAACCTTCAATGTACGCAATATCAAGCAGGAGGCAGGCAATGCCATTGCCTACGGAATGTCGTGGAATGATGCGTTGCGGGCAGTAACGCTGACGCCGGCCGAGGTGTTTGGCGTCGCCGACAAAATCGGTTCGCTTCGGGCAGGGCGGGACGGCAATGTTGTGATCTGGAGCGGTGATCCGTTCGAGTTCACTTCAAATGCGGAGCGGGTGCTTGTGCGCGGTCGCGAATATCCGGCGCTCAACAGGCAGGAGCTTCTCACTGAGCGCTATAAACAGCTTCCGCCGAATCCGGCCATGCCGATAAGGAGGTAGGTCTGGCAGGCATAACGCAAAGAACGCCGCCTCCTGTTGGGGGCGGCGTTCTCGTTTGACGCGCTGCTTCCGTCGGTCATTATTGGAGAGCAGTCGTCCGCGAACCTTGTCCTGATGTTGTCTTGAGGAGTTGAGGCTTACCCAGAAATATCCTGAGCTTCTGGCGAGATACCGTGGTCGCTCCCGGGAGCCGAGGATTTTGGCGGTGTGGCCGACGTTGCCGTTGCAGTCGGCGCAGCAGGCGGCGACATATCTGCCGAGGCGGTGTGGGCGTCGCGCTCCGCGGTCGACTCCCTGCGTTTCTGATCGAGCTCTGTTTCGTAACGCGAGGCTTCTGCATCGTGCGTTGCGAGTGTCGCGGAGAGTCGGTCGTAAGTGTCGCTATCCACATCCGACCCGCTCTGCCTGGCCCGGAACACCGCGTACCCAAGCGATTGCGCGGCCTTGTCGGCGAGCTGGCGCGTGCGAAACGCCTCGAGCCGTGTCTTCCCGTCGTCGAACGCGCCCTGGGCCGCCTTGCCTGCGCGGTCAAGTTCTTCTTTCAGCTTATCGATGAACGCCATTGTCGTCTCTTGTTGAAGTGGCAATACGCGAATGTCATTACGCAAAAAAACAGCCGGGGTTTCGGGCAAAAAAAACCCCCGCAAGCGGGGGTTGGTGCAAGAGGCTAATTGGCGGCTAAGCAGCGCCAGCCACTTCCTGCTGCTCGGGGTAAACGCTCACCTTGAATCTCGTCTTGTTCTTGTGCTCGAACCGGACGAAGCCGTCGATCAGGGCATAGATGGTAAAATCGGTGCCCAGGCCGACATTACGCCCCGGGTGCCACTTGGTTCCGCATTGGCGGATGATAATGTTGCCGGCGATAACTTTTTCGCCGCCAAATTTCTTCACACCGCGGTACTGTGGATTGCTGGTGCGGCCGTTTCTGGACGAGCCGACGCCTTTCTTATGTGCCATCTGAAATTCCTCTATCCGAGCGTGATGTCGCCGATACGGACTTCAGTGAAGCCCTGGCGGTGACCCTGCTTCTTTGCGTAATTCTTCCGCCGCTTCATCTTGAAGACCACGATCTTTTTGTCGCGGCCATGCTTGACGATCTCCGCGGCCACCGAGGCTCCGCTGAGCGACGGCACACCGACAAAGGTCTTGTCGCCATCGGAGCCCAGAATCACGTCGTTGAATGTGACCTTGGCACCGGCATCGCCGGGAAGGCTTGGAATCCTGAGAGTTTTGCCAGACTCGGCGCGGAATTGCTTGCCGCCGGTTCGGATGATTGCGTAGGACATTAGTAACTGCTGGTTGGAGAAAGCTTTACAGCCTCTAAAGATAAAAGCCCGACAGGATCAAGTCAATTTCGCAGAAGTATGATTTCTGCGGTCACGCCATTGCGTACTGTTGCGTAACATCACGCCCTTGCCCTTTGACGACGAGCTTGAACTCATCCGGCTTCAGAAGCGGATCGTCGCGCAACTCAAGCGAGAATGACGCCGCCTTTTGCAGCTTGCCGACAAGCTCACGCTCCTGCTCCAGCACATACATCGCCACGTCAGGATGCAGCTTGACCAGCAGGTTGTCCTTCCTGCCTTCCACCACCATCCGCCGAACCGATCGCTCCATTCTCCGGACGATGGTTTCCGGGGTGAACACGCGGCCGGTACCCTCGCACGTCGGACACGATTCCGTCATCGTCTGATAGTGGCTCTGCCGAACCCGCTGCCTCGTCATCTCGATCAGGCCCAGATCGCTTACCGCAAAGGCCTTCGTTCGCGCACGATCGCGGCTGAGATGCGTTCGAAGCTCCTGGAGAACCCTCTCCCTGTTCTGCTTCGTCTCCATGTCGATGAAGTCGCAAACGATAATGCCGCCAACGTCGCGGAGCCTCAGCTGCCGGGCGATCTCCGCGGCCGCCTCCATGTTGGTGCGCAGGACCGTTTTTTCGGGGTCTTTTTTGCCCGTGTAACGCCCTGAGTTAACATCAATCGAGACAAGCGCTTCAGTCGGCTCGACGATCAGGTAGCCGCCAGATGGCAGTTCACAGCGACGCTTGAACGCGTCCCTGATTTCTGCCTCGATTCCGGCCTGATCGAACAACGGCACGCGATCCTCGTGCAGCCTTACCCTGGGAATGAGATCCGGCGCGACGGTTTTCAGATATTCCGTGACTTCGGCGAAGACCGGTTTTGCATCGATCGTCAGGTTATCGACCTTGGCACTGAACAAATCGCGCACCAGCCCGCTGGTGAGCCCGCTTTCCCTGTGCAGCAACGCCGGGCCGCGGGTGAACGTGCTCTTGCGCTTGATTTTTTTCCACTGAGCCATCAGCGTTTCGAGGTCGCGCTTGAGCGCCTCGGGGGTGGCGTCCTCGCTGACGGTTCTGACGATTACCCCACCCGATTTTTCCGGGAGTATCGCCGCGACCTGCTCCTTCAACCGCTGACGCTCGGGCCCTTGTCCAATCTTGCGGCTCACGCCCACTCGCGACGAGTCAGGGATGTAAACCAGGAAGCGACCGGCCATCGAGATCTGTGCGGTTACCCTGGGGCCTTTGGTGGAAATCGGTTCCTTCGATATCTGAACCATGATTTCCTGGCCGCGCTTGAGAGCGTCCTGGATAGGCGGAGCCTTACCGCCCCGGCGCGACCCGACACCGTTCGAAGCCGCCTGCGCCGGAGCAGAGTTCCGGCTTACACCTGCCACCCTGGCATCGGCGCCTGGAGACTCCGGAATGTCGACGTCGTCGTCTTCATCCTCGTCCGCCGCTTCTTCCGCAGACTCACGCACAATGTCCGTGGCATGAAGAAATGCGCTTTTCTCGGTGCCAATGTCGACGAATGCGGCCTGTATGCCCGGAAGGACAGCTTCGACTCTGCCGAGATATATATCGCCCACCATGCGCCGGGTGTCCGGACGGTCCACAAGCAGCTCTACGAGCTTGCCGTCCTCCAGAATCGCCACCCGGGTCTCGCGCGGACCGGCGTTTATGAGGAGTTCTCTTTTCATCGTCACCCGCCTCGCCCTCACCCAACGGCGACTCGGCGCTGGTGCTCGGCTGGCGGATTATCCCAAGGTATGGGCGCGCGGTAACGCGACGCCTGAATGTGCAGTTACACGGTTGTGCATGCCGGCCAGGCATGTGTATGGCTGACGCGAGTCGCGCGTACATCCGCATGCCTGCCGGGCAAAGATTCCTTTCGGTGAATGTAGTGGCGACAGAGCCGTTCGTGCAATGGCGACAACAACTTACAGCCCTCGCTTCATCCTCAGCACAAGCCATCCGATCACGAGAATGAAAGTGATTCCAGCCTTCCATTCGCCGTGTTTCATGTAGAGCGCTCCGCTGAATCCGCCCTCATCCGGACCGTTCCGCCACGGAGTGACCCTTGGCACAAAGGCGGGCACATTTGCTGAATACTGATCATAGGCGTCTGGGAAGCGCCCGCTGATGTTGGCGCGCTCGCGCTGCATCGTCGGAGCGTACACCAGTGCCCAGAACGCTATGACGACCAGCAGCAGCGCCCAGTGCGCCGCGATTGCAAAGCCCGCGCCGATGAGAAAGCTGCCGAAATAGAGCGGGTTACGCGTGTGCGCGTACGGGCCCGTCGTTGCCAGTCTCTCGTTCTTGGTTATATGGCCGGACGCCCATGCTCTGACAATGATACCGGCCAGCGCGACGACCCCTCCGACAAGCAGCGTCAGGCCGGTGGCAACAGCGGGGGCCCAGATGAGGTAGGCAAGGCCGAGAGCGAATCCCAGCGGAAGTCGCAGTTTCTTGGCGACCTCCGAATAGGTCAATCGAGCATACCCCGTAACAGGTGCCGCGCGATCACAATCCGCTGAATCTCCGATGTTCCTTCGCCAATCTCGCAGATTTTGGCGTCACGCATCATTCTTTCGACCGGATAGTCCTTGGTATAACCGTATCCGCCATGGATCTGTATGGCCTTGATCGTAGTGCGCATCGCCAGTTCGGAGCAGAAGAGCTTGGCAATGGCAGCCTCCTTTCCGAATGGTTTCCGGTGCTGCGCCAGCCAGGCGGCATGATACAGGAGATGCTTCCCTGCTTCGATTTCGGTCGCCATGTCGGCCAGCTGGAACTGAATTCCCTGGAAGCTCGCGATCGCCTGACCGAACTGCTTCCTCTCGCTGGCGTACCTGAGTGACTGCTCAAAGGCGCCTTCCGCGATTCCAAGCGACAGTGCGGCGATTCCAACGCGTCCGGAATCGAGTGTCTGCATGAAATTGATGAACCCCATTCCCTCAGCGCCGAGCAGGTTTTCCTCGGGCACTTCGACGTCTTCGAAAATCAGCTCGCGCGTGTCCGACGCTCGCCAGCCGAGTTTGTCTTCCTTCTTTCCCGCCCTGAAGCCGCGCATGTCCGGCAGCGACGGGTCGTGCCCTATCGTCGATGCAGCGCGAGTCGACAAATCGGCGTGCTTCGTGAGAATGAACGAGCTGATGCCTTTCGTTCCCGCGGATGGGTCAGTCACGGCAGTGACGACGAAAATCTCGCCAACGCCACCATGAGTTATGAAGATTTTGGACCCGTTGAGGACGAAATGACCGTTCCGGCGCACGGCGGTGGTACGTGTCCCCGCGGCATCGCTACCCGCCGAAGGCTCGGTGAGTCCGAAGCCACCCAGAACACTGCCGGACGCGAGAAGAGGTACGAATCGCTCCTTTTGTTCGGCCGTACCGAAATTGACTATCGGGGACGTACCCAGAGTGGTGTGCGCTGATATCGTTATCCCGTGCGATGCATCGACCTTCGACATCTCGTGGATCGCAATCATGTAGCTCAGCAGATCGAGTCCGGCGCCACCCATTTCTTCGGGCCAGGGGATTCCGAGCAACCCCAGCTCGCCCATCTTCTGGATGTTCTCCCAGGGAAAATCCTGCGAGGCATCGAATTTTGCTGCTACCGGAGCAACTTCGTCGCGCGCGAATTCGCGCACCATGTCACGAACGGCGATGTGCTGTTCGGTGAAATACAGTGAATCGTCCATTACCTATGCGGCTTCGGTTTCGTCGGCCCCGCGAACAATGGCAAGAAAGGTCTCGCCGTAGCGGGCCAGCTTTGCTTGTCCAACGCCTCGAACCTCGCCCAGTGCACCGAGAGATCGGGGCTTGCGCGTCGCAATTTCCGCGAGTGTGCGATCGGAAAATACAATATATGCGGGAATCTTCTGCTCGCGCGCGATCTCGCCTCGCCGCGTCTTCAGCGCCGCGAACAAGCGTTCCGCAGAAGCTTCCAGCGGCTCGTTTGGTTCGGAGACACTGTGTACTGTTCGGCTGGCGCTGGACGCGCCGCGCAGACCCCGCGCCGCGGATCTGGGGGCACGAGCCGGTGCTGCATTTCCCCGGGCTGGAATGGAGCTGCGGCGCGGCCCGCCAGTACTCAGGCAGTTGTCGCAGCCACTGCAACGGTCCCGTGCCGCGGGATCGCCAAAGTAACGAAGGATGAATCCGCGGCGGCAGCTTTTTGTGTAGGCGTACTTCTGCACTGCGTCGAGCTTGGACAACTCGCCGGTGCGGCGTTTCTCAATTGCTGCCCAGTTCACCTTGAAAGCTGCCAGCGGCATCGTCGCGTTCGGGAGCGAAAGGCCGCCGTCGGCGCGTTCCCAGACTACGAACTGGCGCGATTGCAGCGAATCGAGAAGGCGGTGTGCCGTAGATCGCGCAGACAGTCCCGGTGGCAAAAAATCGAGGTTGATGGTTGCGCCCGAACTCAGCGCGTCGCCGGCCAGGCGCCAGAAGGCCCGCAACAATCCGAGCTCGGGATTTTCCCCGCCAGGCAGCTCCCGCTTGATTCGCTCAGGGGTTGCAAGAAGGCGAACAAGCACGCAGCTGCCGGAGCCTGTCGCATCCGTCACTGCTCCTGCCTGCTGGAGGATTCGCAGCGAGCTGTCAACTTCGCGGGCGTTTGTTTTCGCGCGGATCAGAGGCAGGATGTCATCGATATTGGTGGGCAAGTCGCGACCGGCCACTGACTGCCGCGCGAGGGCATCATACACGAGCCCGACGGTTTTCCGATCCGGATGCGCACCCTTGATGAAGAATTCGTGAGTAAAGCGATCGGGGAAAGAGTGCAGCAGGAAGACATCCGAATGCTTTCCGTCCCGCCCGGCCCTGCCCGCTTCCTGATAATACGCTTCCAGAGTGCCTGGCATCGCATGATGAATGACGATGCGGACGTTCGGTTTGTCTATCCCCATGCCAAACGCGTTGGTAGCGATGATTGCGCGAATCCGCTCCGTCATGAATGACTCCTGAACTTCTCGCCGGTGTGAATCGTCCAGACCGGCATGGTATCCGGCTGCGGCAATGCCTTCCCTTTCAAGAACAAAGGTCAGCCGGTCCACGGCTTTGCGTGTCGCGGCGTAAACGACTGCCAGACCCTCGTGGTGATTCAGGGTTTGCACCAGCAGTTCATCCTTTTCTGCATCATTACGGGCAGGGAGCACATAATACGCCAGATTCGTGCGGTCGAAACCGGTAATGATCGTTTGAGGATTGGTGAGAGCAAGCTGACGGCAAATGTCGTCTCGCACTTCAGGCGTGGCGGTGGCAGTAAGCGCAACCGTTGGCGGTGCGCCGAGTTTTTTCCTCGCTTCGGCAACACGCATATAGCTGGGTCGAAAGTCATGGCCCCATTGGCTGATGCAATGCGCCTCGTCCACCGCCAGGAGGCTGACTCCCATCTCTCCGAGACGGTTTGTCACGTTGCCGAAGTCGAGGCGCTCGGGAGCGAGATACAGAAGCTTGATGTCGCCGCGCTGAGCCCGCGCCAGCCTGTCGGAGACCTGGGACGACGTGAGTGTGCTGTTGATGAAAGTCGCGGGGAGGTTGCGCGCCTCCAGTGCATCTACCTGATCCTTCATGAGGGAGATCAGCGGCGAAACTACCACCGTTATTCCGGGCAGGACCAGCGCGGGAATCTGGAAGCAGACGGACTTGCCTCCCCCCGTGGGCAAGACCACGAGGGTGTCCCTGCCGGAGAGAACAGCCCGTATGGCCTCCTCCTGTCCCGGCCTGAACTGGTCGTAGCCGAACGCGGATTTCAGAGCGTCGCGCGCTGCATCCATTGTTGGGCGGGACATCAAGTCAAGGTGTTGGATAAGCTCGCAAAAGCATCATCGAGCAATCGCGCGAGACTCCGAATTCCTCGCGCCGGCCCCGTAACTCCGCAGAACCTTTCCGGCGTGCATCAGGGAATGTCCGAGCGAGCGCGCGTAGAACAAGCGGCAGCGCCAGTATTGCACCGATCGTCCGCTGCTTCAGACTGCGCGGGCGAAATGACCACGCGTGAACTGATTCCCCATCAGCGATCGCGGCAGGTGAGTGCGCGGCTGCTCGCCAGATTGCAGCGATTCGAGCAGATCGCGGTAGCCGCCGACGATACTGCCCACCTGATCACCTCGAACGTTGAATACCGCTCGATAATTTCGTATTCCTGCGTGCCAAAGCCGTGGCACAAATTCGGAAGCCTCGAGAGGCCTTGAATGAAGCAGCCGGTTGCGACAGGCGTTATCAGTCGCTACCGGAAAAACATAGCCAGCGGGATCGGTGAGCTCGACGTTTGGATGATCCCTGACACAAAGATCCCGGCATGTCTTGGGCTTGCGATTGAATGCTGCCGACAACACGCAATGTTCGATTGTCATTCCTTCGGGCCGCCCGTAGATGAACGCATCGAAACCGGCGCCATTCCATGGTGCGGTGATATCGATCATCTCGGCTGCCGTCAACTCTACCGACAGCACGATCCGGCGCGCGCCAAGGCGGAATAGCTCCGCGGCAGTGTGCTGGTTGAAACAATTCACCGCGTAGTCCGCAATGATGTCACGTCCTTCCCCTGACTGCTCGGCGACCAGACCAAGATGTCCCGAGCTCATGGGCAGTCCCAGATCGAGCCACTTCTGGATTGAGCGCCGCTCTTCCGGCCTGACGATAGACGGCAGCCGAATGCGAAGGCTCGCCCCCTCGGACAGCAGATTTTCACGGAGCAGGTTGACCCGGGCGAGCGGAGGTGCAGGATGGCGCAGGAAAGGATCAAAGCAAATTTCCGTCGCGCCGCCGCGCGCCGCGGTCAGCGCATCATCCAGATCGAACGCCTCGGCGGTAAGACCGAACTCCGGCGATGCCGATTCCGGCGCCGGTTGAGGGGAGAAAGCGGCGGGCACACCCCGGTGGGTTCCCATCTCGCCTGACACAATTGCCGACACACTTCGCAACGACAGCGGGACACCGGCGATTGCCGCGGCGACACGCTCAGCTCGGTCTGCACGACTGCCGTCCTCGCTCCGCTTCAACCGCAACTCGAGCTGTTCGGTGGCCACCTGCCGCATCCGGTTGAGCTCGCTGACAGGAATGAACAGCCCGTCGTGCAATGCCTCCGTATTGACTGTGCCGAGCACGAATGGGGTTTCACCGAGCCTGCCGAGTTGTATTCTGAGCTGGGCTTCGTCGAGCGAACGTCGCGCAGCTGGTGCGAGCGCAATGTCGCTCATCACGGTTACAGTCTGGTCTGACGTAGCGAACACAACCTTGAGAGGCGAGCCGGGAGAGCCAAAAATCCGCGCGTCAACACGGATCCGCAAAGCCTTTTGCAACACATCAATGCTCTCATAACTGTGTCGCGCCGCATTCATCAGCCTCGAGTCGAAGCTCCTGACCACCTGCCAACCCGCGGCAACCCGGATCCTCGAACGAATCGCCTGCCTCACTGCGCCCGGCGCGTCCACGAGAGTCCGGACGTTTGTTACGAAGAATCCGCTCACTGCTCCATTTTCACCCGGCGGAGGCTCGAAGCCTACGCCATCGCCCACCACGAGGGAGGCTGTCAACTCCACGATGACGTCATCCCCTTCCTGACCGGCGACTGTCCCAAGCACGAGCCCGCGATTGTCCGGGTGCGACCGAGTGACATAATCTCTGCCGGCTCTTCCCGTATACATCCCCGGTGTAAAGCCGCGGCTGAAAATCTGCACCAGATCCTGGATGTTTTCCTCGTCAAGCACCGGGTTATCCCCCGTTGCAATACGATCGAGCACTCCGCGGTAATTTCGTGTGACCACCGCCACATATTCCGGCTTCTTTTTGCGGCCTTCAATCTTGAGGCACCCCACCCCTGCGCGAGCAAGGTTGGGCAGACTCTCGTGCGCGGCGAGATCGCGGGCGGAGATCAGGTACCCTTCATCGAGCAACTCACCGCTATCCAGATCGCGAAGTGTGTAGTCCTTGCGACACGACTGCGCGCAGGAACCCCGGTTGGCGCTTCGCTCTGAAATCATCCCGGACATGTAGCATTGACCTGAGTACGAAATGCACAGCGCGCCGTGCACGAACGTTTCGAGTCCCAGCTCCGGTACAGCCGACCTGATCGCGCCGATGTCAGCAAGTGTGTTTTCGCGCGCCAGCACGACGCGGTCGATGCCGAGGTCGCGCATCACGGCCGCGCCGGCCGTGTCGTGAACGGTGAGTTGAGTGGACCCGTGTATCTCGAAGCCCGGATAAACAGCCTGAATCAGCCGGATGATGCCGATATCCTGTACGATCGCCGCATCGACGCCACGATCGATCGCGTCACCGAGAAAGAGGAGCGCATCGGCAAGCTCGGCTGGTTTGACCAGTGTGTTCAGTGTGAGATAGATGCGACTGCCGCGCGAGTGAGCCAGGCGACATGCGGTGCCGACCTCATCAAGTGTGAGTTGAGCACCTTCATCGCGCGCATTGAACTTTTGAGCGCCGAGGTAAACGGCGTCAGCACCGTTGGCGATTGCCGCGCGAACCGCATCGAGGCAACCGGCCGGCGCAAGAAGCTCGGGTATGACGTTGTTGCGAGGCACCCCCCAATCTAGCGGGAGGTGGTCACTTCCAGTTGTTATCCAGCCATGCCGATTGCGCTACGATAAAGTCGGGCGATTCTTAGTGTCACCGGACCGGGGCTGCCGTCACCCACGTGCCTGCCGTCGAGGCTGACAATCGGGACTACCTCGGTAGTCGTCCCTGTTATGAAGAGCTCGTCGGCGGCTGGCAGCAGATCAACTGGAATGTTTTCTTCGTTGACATCGAGCCCATCCCGTCTGCACGCCTCGATGACTATCTCGCGGGTAATCCCGGGCAGAATCAAATTCGACAGAGGAGCCGTACGCACCGTTCCGTCTACCACGGCGAAGAAACTTGTGTGAGTCCCTTCAAGCGCAATCCCGTCCCGAACAAGAATTGCCTCGAACGCCCCCGCTTCCTTTGCTTCCTGATTGGCCATACAGTTGGCGATCAGCGAGATGGTTTTGATATCGCACCGGGACCATCGCAGGTCAGGCCGGGTGATCGCTGACACACCAGCGGTCAAATCTCCCACCGCCGGGAATAGTGCCGCATACGCATAGACGGTAGGACGAACCTTTCCTTTTGGAAAGGCATGGGTGCGGGGCGCCGAGCCACGCGTTACTTGGAGATATACCATGGCGTTCCCGCGTTCGGACAATCCATTTCTCTCGAGCAATTCCTGAAACACCGTCTCCATGGGATCGGCGACATCGCCGTCGATTCGTGCCTCGGTGAGGCTGCGTCGGAGCCGCGCGATGTGGCGATCGAGCGCAATGAACCGCCCATCGTACGCTGCAGCAACTTCATAGATGCCGTCGCCCAGGAGGAAGCCGCGGTCGTCAGGTGAAACCCTGACCTCAGTCTTCGAAATGAATCGGCCGTCGAAATAGACAGTTGCCCCGGCATCGCCCTTCGCATCGGGCCGCGGGACTGGTTCAGCCAGCTGTTCATTCGTCCTCATTTTTTCTTCCTGTCGCGGTCAAAAAACCGCATGATCAGCGCCGCGGTAAGCAGAGCCATCGCGGCCCACCGTAAAGGAGACGAATCGGCCCTGATGCCAAGGCCGAACAGCACCGCCGCGGCGAGGGCGAGCGCAAGCCTGGCGGTAGTCATCGGAGTCATGCAGCCGAGTCCGATGGAGACAATCCACTGGTGCGGGCCTCACCGTCAGGCACTTCGATGATCATTCGCAGGAGCGCCGTGGAATAGACCTTGCCCTGAGCGTCTGTCTTCAGTGACAGCGTGCCGCCGCCGCCGAGCGCCCCGTGGAGCAGGAAATTGAGGGCGTTGAGATTGGGCAGCTCAAACCGATCCACATCGCCCGTAATCGCTCCCATAAAATGCGCGCGTACAGCATCCCGCGTCACATGCTCCACGAGCAGCCCATACCACTCGGGTCTGAGCGCGATCAAGCCCACGTTTGCAGTATCTCCCTTGTCGCCTGAGCGCGCGTGTGCGATGTCGAGCAATCGGATCTTCATCAGACCATCTCAACGTGGGTGCTGACTACCGACTTGTCGATCAACGCCGGCCAGTACGCAACGATCTCCTCGGTTTTTGGCCGACCCCCGGCAAAACCGGTAACACCTGGCGGTCCATTGAGCACCAGCGGTGCAATCTCCCGGGAAAAGCGTTCGACCGCTCCCTTGTTCCGGCTGCGAACTCCTACCCGCAATTGAACTTCCGGGTAGTCCGCCTGCTGGCCAGCGAGCGAACCATGCGTCGCCGACACGCCGACGAACTCCGTCAGCACTTCATCGAAATGAAGTCCGAGCCGGTCAAGTCGCTCCCTCAGAATCCGATCCGCAAGTTGGGCTTTCTCAAGTGCATCGGGCCACGAATAAACGAGGGTCCCGATTGCCTTGAACCCGGCACGGTAGGCAATCGAGACCTTGAGCTTGTCGGTTGCCGGCCGTCCCTTTATTCCAGACACGCGGACACGGTTGTCACCATCCGATTCAAGCTGGATAGTGGTGAAATCAGCGACTACATCGGGGGTGATGTACTCCCGGGGATCTCCCATTTCATACACAAGTTGCTCGGTTACCGAAGGAACCGAGATGCGGCCGCCGGTGCCAGGATGCTTCATAACGACGAACGAACCATCGGCACTTGCTTCCGCAATCGGATATCCGACGTTGGCGAGGTCGGGAATGCTGCGCCAATCGTGCAGGCAGTTGCCACCCGAACACTGGGCACCGCACTCGAGGATGTGGCCCGCAATGATTCCCGCTGCCAGCAAGTCCCAGTCGGTGGGTCCCCATCCGAATTCGTGACGCAGTGGCGCCATTGTCAGAGCCGTGTCTGTCGACCGACCTGTAATAACAATGTTTGCCCCGCGACCCAATCCTTCGACGATCGGTGTTGAGCCGATGTATGCGTTCGCCGAGAGCACTTCGTCACGAATCGTTGCAAGGGATTCGCCGGACTCCATGTTGGCGAGAGGGTGGCCCGAATCGAGAAGCCGGTCGAGATCGCCGAGAAGGTCGTCACCGGTTACGACGGCGATTCGCACCTTGTCCGAAACACTTTTTGAGTGGGCGAGCTGTCGAATCGCTGATGCGCATGCGGGAGGATTGACGCCGCCTGCGTTTGCAATGACGCGCACCCCTCGTTCCGTAATGCCGGTGAGCACACTGTCGATGGCACCGACGAAGTCGCGCGCGTAACCCGTTGACGGATCGCGCTCTTTCTGTTTCTGAAGAATGGACATCGTGACTTCGGCGAGATAGTCGAGCATCAGATAGTCGATCTGTCCACCTTCCGCCTGCTGCCGCGGGGCATCGAGCGAATCCCCCCAGAAGCCCTGGCCGCTCGCGACCCTGACGGTCTTCGTCAAATCATTCTCCGAGATGAGGGGGTAGCACGAACGGTCCCAGGTGAGGTCCAGTGTTATGCAACGACGTGCGGAGCGCCATTCCCAGCACGTCCCGTGTATCCTCCGGGTAAACTATCGCGTCGATGAAGCCACGAGCACCAGCGTATCGGGCATCGAGCTGGCGTTCGTATTCCGCGCGCATGGCTTCGGCCGCGTTTGCGACTTCGGGTGATGGGTCGACACCGGCGGATCTGGCTGCGTCGAGCGCTGGGCCGTGGACTGCCTGAACCGCCGATGCTCCTTCCATGACGGCCATCCGGCCAGTGGGCCAGCTGAAAATAAAGTCAGGGTCGAACCCCTGGCCGGCCATCGCGTAATATCCGGCGCCCGATGCATGATTGACCGTCAACACAATTTTCGGAACCCGTGTCGTGGCCATCGCCTCTACGAACCGCGCGCCAGCCCGGATTATGCCCTCGTGCTCCGCTTCCGGCCCCACCATGAAGCCTGACACATCCTGCACGAATAGAAGCGGAATGCCCTGACGGTCACAACGATCGATGAAATACGCGACCTTCTCGGCGCTCTCAGCGTAGACGATGCCACCGAACCGCGGCTTTTCCCCTTCCCTCCCCTTGATCAGGCCGCGCTGGTTAGCGATGACGCCGACTGTCATCCCCTGCAGCTTTGCATCTCCACAGATCATCTCGCGCGCGATCGTATCCTGAAATTCGTCGATTGCGCCGTCATCCAGAATCGCTGCGAGGATTGCATGCATGTCGTAAGACATACGGTGGTCACTCGGCAGCAGATCATAGAGATCGGTCGCCGGTTCGGGAGGATTCGCGGTGGATCTCGCTGCGCGTGACGCACGAATGCTGCGATGCGAATTCTTGCCCGCCCCTTCGAATCTCACGGCGTAAGCGTCAGACTGCCTGCCAGCGGCTTCACCAGGAAGCCGCTCGATCAGATCCCGCAGCTTCGCGAGGCAGGCGTTGTCGTCATCGAGTGCGTAGTGCGCCACGCCACTGATCCGGGTGTGAGTGCTGGCACCGCCAAGCGTCTCACCGTCAATCGTCTCGCCGGTTGCTCCCTTGACGAGATTTGGTCCTCCCAGGCCCATGAACGATGTTCCCTTGACCATCAGGATCACATCAGACAGCGCCGGCAGGTAAGCACCACCTGCAACGCACTGACCCATAACTGCGGCGAGTTGAGGAACGTGCAGGTAGCGGCGCATGATCGAGTTGTAATAGAAAATGCGTGCGGCGCCGTATTGCCCTGGGAAGACCCCGCCCTGATAGGGAAGGTTCACACCGGCAGAGTCGACGAGATAGATGATCGGCACGCGGCATCGCATGGCGATTTCCTGCGCGCGGAGAATCTTCTTTATCGTCTCGGGCCACCACGAGCCGGCCTTGACGGTGGCATCGTTGGCAACGACCACCACCTCCCGGCCATGCACGATTCCGATGCCTGTCACAACGCCTGCAGCCGGGGCCTGGCCG